>DATITT010000022.1:0-17010 GCA_035467435.1 Arthrobacter sp.
AGGCTGTTCCGATGGAGACAGTCGTCTGGTCCAAACCGGAACACGAACGTGCCGGCACGCCGCTGCTGGTGATGCTGCACGGCTACGGCCGGGACGAATCGCGGATGGTGAAGCTCTTTGAGAGCCTGCCGTCCGGGTTCAGCTGCGCCGCACTGCGTGGTCCCAAAGAGATCGGGGACGGCCACGGCTGGTTCCTGCTGGACTACTTCCTGACCCACGACTTCGCCGACGTCATCTCCTCCACCAATGCCGTCTTCAGCTGGATCGAATCCGTCAAAGCCCAGCACAGCAGCGTCAGCCTGTTCGGCTACTCCCAGGGCATGGCCATGGCCACCACCCTGCTGCGGCTGCGGCCAGCCCAGTTCCGGGCCGTCGTCGGGCTCTCCGGCTTTGTCCTGGAAAACGAACTCCTGGCGATGAGCGAATCGTTCGACGCCCGCCCGCCCTTCTTCTGGGGCCGGGACCGGGACGACATGGTGATCAACGATGCCGCCACGGAGCACACCGAGGCATGGCTCCACGAGCACACACAGCTCACGGCGAGGACCTACCCCGGAATGGGCCACTCGATCTCGGCGGCGGAGCTGGTGGACGTCAGTGCCTTCCTGCGCCACTACGTGCTGCGCCCGGACGGCCGGGCTCAGGGCGCCACGTAACCCGCGGGGCACCGGCGCGGCAGGGATAAACGAGCTTCATTCATTTATCCACTTGCGCGCGAATTTTGTAAGCGTTTACACTCGATGTTGGCCATGTTCACGGCCCACTTACTTCAGGGGGAAGAAAGGGCTGAGCCCCGTGCTGCAGGCTAAGACGCCGCGTGTCACCATCCAGGACGTCGTCGCCCTCGCCGGACTCTCCATCCGCACCGTCTCCCGGGCCCTCCGCAATCGCCCGAACGTCTCCGTCCAGGCCCGGGCCAAAGTCGGCGATCCCGTCGGCAACCTGGGACGGGTGGCCTCCCGCGCGGCTAGCGGACGCACGGGGTCCGTCGCCACTACCCCCCAGCCGGAAGCGGATCAGGGCATGTTCGCGGCCAACCTGCTGATTGAAAGACTCGACCGTTCTGGACTGCCGAACCCCCCGACCAGCCACGTGCTGGAAACCAAACTGATGGCGCGCAAGAGCACCCGCCGCCAGCGCTGACCGGCGCTGACCCCCGAGGCTTGACCCTCCTGCCTTACCCCCGGCGTTTGCCCTCCGGTGTTTGCCTGCCGGGGCTCCGCCGACGGCGCCGTCCACCGACTGCCGCCACTGCCGCCGCCCAGGGCCCACCCCCGAACGGCCTGCCAACCGATTTTGTTACTGCCGTCTGAAAGGACAACCGATCCATGACTGAGCTTTCCAGCAGCACCCCTCCGAACTGGACCGGGGCCTCCGCCATCCTCTTTGACCTCGACGGCGTCCTGACCCCCACCGCGATCGTGCACGAACGCGCCTGGCAGGAGCTCTTCGACGGCTTCCTCAAGACCGTGCCCGGGGCGCCCGGCTACCGTGAAAGCGACTACTTCGACCACATCGACGGCAAGCCACGGTTCGACGGCGTCCGCGACTTCCTGGCCTCCCGGAACATCGTCCTGCCCGAAGGCCCCCTGGATGACGACCCGTCGAACAACACCGTCCACGGCCTGGGCAACCGCAAGAACAAGGTCTTCAACGACATCGTTGAGGCCGGCGGCGTCAAGCCCTACGCAGGCTCCGTGCGGTTCATCGACGCTGCGCTGGCCCGCGGGCTGAAGGTCGCCGTCGTTTCCTCCTCCCGCAACGCCCCGGCGGTGCTCAAGGCCGCCGGACTCTCTGACTACTTCCCGGTGGTGGTCGACGGCGTCGTGGCCGTCGCCGAGGGCCTGCCCGGCAAGCCCAGCCCGGCGACCTACGAGTACGCCGCCCGGCTGCTGGGCCTGCCCAGTGAGGACTGCGTCGTCGTCGAGGACGCAGTCTCCGGTGTCCAGGCCGGAAGCGCGGGGAACTTCCACTCGGTGATCGGCGTGGACCGCGGTGCCGGCCGGCAGACCCTGCTGGCTGCCGGTGCCACCGTCGTGGTCAACGACCTCGACGAGCTCCTCTAGCCGCTCGCCCGCCCTCCCTCCGTTTCCGCCCGCAGGGGCCCGCACCGACGTTCACCACCTGATTCTTTACCGCCTGAAGGAAAAACCATGGCCCTCATCACCTCGGACCGCGCACGGTTCCCCAACGACCCCTGGCAGCTGGTCGAGACCGTCCACCTCCCCGGCAACGCCGGCACGCTGGAGACCCTCTTCAGCCTGGGCAACGGCCACCTCGGCATCCGCGGAGCGCACTGGGCCGCCGCTGACGCCGAGCTGCCGGGCAGCTTCATCAACGGCTTCCACGAGACCTGGGACATCAAGCACGCCGAGAACGCCTTCGGTTTCGCCCGCACCGGCCAGCGGATCCTGTACATCCCGGACGCCAACAACTTCACCGTGATCATCGACGGCGAACCCCTGAGCCTGGACGAATCCACCGTGCTGGACTACCGGCGCAGCGTCGACTTCGCCACCGGCGTCTACGAATGCCGGATCACCTGGCAATGCCGTTCCGGCGCCACCGTGATCACCACCGAACGCCGCGCCGTCGGCTACCAGTCCCGCGGTGCGCTCGGCATCTCGCTGGAACTGGCCGCGGACCGGGACATCTCCGCGGACGTGACCTCATCGGTGATCAACCGCCAGGACCAGCCGGTCGAGGACCACACAGCCCATGACCCGCGCCGCGCCGGCCGGCACGCCGGGCGGGTGCTGCTTCCCGTACGGCTCGACGGCGGCGACGGCTCACTGCGTCTGTCCTGGGAGACCGCCGAATCCAAGCAGCGCATCGGCCTGGCCGTCGACCACTGGACAAACGCCGGGGTGCAGCCCTTCGACACCCAGGTCCACGAGGACGACAGCAGCGTCCGCTACGTCCTGGCCGTCGGCGCCGACGAGCCGTTCGTGCTCGAAAAGAGCGTCAGCTACGCCGTCGGGCAGGCCTCCGAGGACCTGGCCGACGACGCGGAAGCGGGCCTCAAGCCGCTCGCGGAGATCTTCGCCGAAAGTGCGGCGCACTACCGCGAGTACTGGACCACGAGCGACATCGTCCTCGCCGGCCAGACCGAACTCCAGCAGGCCGTCCGCTGGAACCTCTTCCAGCTGGCGCAGGCCACGGCCTGCGCCGACATCGCCGGCATCCCGGCCAAGGGCGTCAGCGGTTCCGGCTATGACGGCCACTACTTCTGGGACCAGGAGGTGTACCTGATGCCGTACCTGACGTACACGAGCCCGGGCAACGCCCGCCAGGTCCTCGAGTTCCGCCATGACATGCTCCCCGAGGCCAAGATCCGCGCCAAGGAACTCAGCGTGGACGGCGCCCTCTTCCCGTGGCGCACCATCAACGGGCTCGAGGCGAGCGCCTACTACGCCGCCGGCACGGCCCAGTTCCACATCGCCGCCGCAATCGCCTTCGCCACCAACCGCTACATCTGGGCCAGCGGCGACCAGGCGTTCCAGGAAACCCTCGGCTCGGAGCTGCTGATCGAGACCGCCCGGATGTGGGTCTCCCTGGGCTTCTTCGGCAAGGACGGGCTCTTCCACATCCACGGCGTCACCGGCCCGGACGAGTACACCGCCGTCGTCAATGACAACCTGTACACCAACGTCATGGCCCGGTTTAACCTGCGTGCCGCGGCGGCGCTGGACCACGCGGAGATCGACGACGCCGAACGCCAGCTCTGGGAGCAGGCCGCGAACCGGATGCAGCTGCCCTACGACGAGGACCTCCAGGTGCACTCGCAGGACAACGACTTCATGACCCTGGAGCCGTGGGACTGGAGCACGCCCCGGTCCAAGTACCCGTTGCTGCTGCACTTCCACCCCCTGGTGATCTACCGCCACCAGGTCCTCAAGCAGGCGGACAGCGTGCTGGCCATGTTCCTGCAGTGGCAGGACTTCACCGCCGAGGAAAAGCGCCGCGCCTTCGACTTCTACGATCCGATCACCACCGGCGACTCCACCCTGTCCGCCTGCGTGCAGGGCATCATGGCGGCCGAGGTCGGCTACGCCGACGCCGCGCTGAACCACTTCACGCACGCACTGTTCATCGACCTGGACGACACCCACGGCAACACGATCGACGGCGTGCACATCGCCTCGACCGGCGGGGTGTGGAGCTCTCTGGTCAGCGGCTTCGCGGGCCTGCGCGACCAGGGCGCGGTGCCGTACTTCGACCCGCGGCTGCCCGCCGAATGGGACGGGCTGTCCTTCCACCTGAAGATCCAGGGCCGGCTGCTGCAGCTGGAACTGGCCCAGGGTTCCATCAGCCTGACCGTGCGCGAGGGCGCTCCGCTCGACGTCGAGGTGCGCGGCGAGCTGCTCACGGTCGACGGCGGCACGGTGCGGGTTCCGCTGGCCCCGGTCGCGGAACCGGAGCCCACGATCTTCCCGAGCGGACTCCAGACGGGCTCGATCCCGATCGTGCGCGCGGCGGTCTGAGCCGCCGCCAAAGCAACGCGGGGTCACACAGCGCCCATGATCCCCACCGACACGGGCGTTAGGTGACCCCGCGTTGCTTCGGACCGGGCTGCCCGGATCCGGAGGCTTCGGCAGGGGCCGTGGCATCCGCGGGCCCGTCCACCTGGTGGGCCAGCGGGTGGGCGAGTTCGTCGGCCGGCATCCGGGCGACGGCCAGGGCGACGGCGGCCATGACCGGGCAGACCGTCCCGGCGACCAGGAAGATGAGCCAGACCGGCAGCACCTCGGCGGCCGGTCCGGCGAGGGCCATGGAGACCGGCATCAGGGCCAGCGAGACGAAGAAGTCCAGGCTCGACACGCGGCCCAGCAGGTGCGGCGGCACCCTGCGCTGCAGCAGGGTCCCCCAGATGACCATGCCCATGCCGCCGGTGGCACCGAAGATGAACAGTGCGGCAGCCAGCGCCCAGAAGCTGTCCATGATGCCGACAGCCGCGAGCGGCAGGCTCCCGGCGCCCCAGCTCACCATCATCACGCTGAGGTAGCGGCGCGGAAGCGGGAACGAGGCCGTGGCCAGCGAGGCTGCAGCGCCGCCGACGCCCATGATGGCGAGCAGAAAGCCGAACATGCGGGCATCGCCGCCGAGCTGGTCGCGGACCACGAACGGCAGGAGCACCTCGATGGGGCCAATAAAAAACAGCACGGAGATGCAGGCCCACAGCAGGGTCCACAGCAGCCAGGGTGTGCGGACCGTGTAGCTCACCCCCTCGCGGAGGTCATGCAGCAGGGACGTCCCGGCGCGTTCGCCGGACCCGGCCGCAGCGCCGCCCTGCACACCCTCCTCCCCCGTCCGGGGCTGGCGATGGAGCAGGTTGAGGATGGAAAACGCCAGCAGGTGGCACACCGCCACTCCGGTCACGGCGTGCGCGGGGGACAGCGCGGCGACCACGATGCCCGCGACGGCGGGACCGGCGGCCTGCTGCAGCATGGGCCGCATGGTCCCCTCCATGCCATTGGCGGCGAGCAGGTCCTCAGGCGGCAGGATCCGGGGGAGGATGGCGGAGTAGGCGGGGAAGAAGAACGCCGCCCCGACGCCCAGCACAAACGCGCCGAGCGCGAGATGCCAGAGCTGCAGCAAGCCCAGCATGGCCAGCCCGCTGATGCCGGCGATGACGGCAAGGTTGGCACCCTCCACCGCGATGATCAGGAGCCGCTGCGGGAACCGGTCCGCCGCGATGCCGCCCGCAAGCACAAACGCGACGAGCCCCACGCTGCCCGCCGCCGCCACCAGGGAGAGCTCCAGCGGGCCGCCGCCGAGATGGATCACCTCATAGACCATCGCCACGGCCCACATTCCGGAGCCGAAAATGGAGATGGCCAGGGCCGCAATCAGCACACGGTATTCCCGGTGCGCGAACGGGCGGAGGGCCCTCAGTGAGCGCATGGCTCCAGTCTAGAGGCCCGGTCCCGACCCGTCCCAGCCCAGCCGGGGACGCGTCGGCGGGGCGCTTCCGCGCCGCGGACGCGCACCCGGCTAGGCTCCTGTCATGAACACATCGGCCACCGCGACGGCGCGGCGCAGCCTGGCTCTCCTCGGCGCCAACGCGGGACTCGCCCTGCACCCGGTGGACGCTGGCGGAACACTGCTGCCGGGCGGGCCGGCGAGCTGCTTCGCGTCGTTCTGGATGGTCGACTGGTCGCGCTGGGGCGCCGGCAATACCCTGCTGGTCGCCACCCTCCAAGGCTGGCGGAGCTACGGGACCAGCGAGTTCTTCGCCGCGTCCCTGGCCACCGAACTGACCCGCCATTTCCCGGAGGCTGCCCGGTTCCCGCTGCGCGCCATCACCCACACCAACGACGAGTTCGACGCCGGGCTCGACGCCGGGCAGGGTTTCCGCGCCACCGGACGGAAGGCCGAGCTGGAGATCAGCGGTGTCCTGGACCGCCGGCAGTTCGCGGCTCCCAACTTCCAGCTCGGCGACTCCAGCGCCTCGCTCAGCAACGTGTACCTGCCCTGCAGCACCGGCCGGCTCGTGAAATTCGGGGTGGAATGGCCCGGTGCTGCCACCGCGTACCCCGGGCCGCTGGGCCCGGCGTCGTCGGCGTTCGTGGCCGTGGCCGAATCGTGGGCGCTGTAGCTGCTCTCCCGGGACGGTGGCCGAGGCGCGGACAGACGGGCCCGTGGCCTAGTGTTAAGACGAGACGAAGCTCAGCACCCTTATAGTTCACGGAGAGGCGATGATGGCCAAGCGCAGCAACCCGGCAGTGAAGATTGCCCAGAAGTCAGCACACAACGCGATGTTCGACGCCGAGGGCAAGGCCAAGCCCGGCGTCCACAATGTGCTCCTGCGGGCCGTTGAAGTCCAGCGCCCGCTGGTGCTGGCGAACCTCCGCCGGCTCCAGCGCAGGCATCCGCAGGCCACCGCGGCACAGCTCGCCGCGACCCTGGAACGGGACTACCTCATAGCCGTCACCGGCGGCGGCGCGCTGGTGGGCGGCGCGGCCGTGATTCCCGGCGTCGGCACGGTCGCAGCGCTGGGCCTCTCGGCCGCCGCGACCGTCGGGTTTCTCGAAGCCACCGCACTGTTCTCCACCTCCCTCGCCGAACTCCACGGCGTCCGGCTGATGGACCCGGAGAAGGCCAGCACCCTGGTCATGGCGATCATGCTGGGCGAGGAGGGCACCGCACTCTTGAGCTCATTGAGCGGGCAGGCCGCGGGACAGGGCAAGGGTCCCACGCAGGCCTGGGGCTCCCTCTTCACCCGCCGGGCTCCGCTGGCCGGCTTCGGGTCGGTGCGGGAAAAGATCCAGACAATGTTCCTCCGGACCCTGCTCAAAAAGCAGGGCACCGCCCTGTTGGGCCGGGCGTTGCCGTTCGGCATCGGCGCCGTCGTCGGCGGCGTGGGCAACCGGATGATGGGCCGCGCCGTCGTCGCGAACGCCAAGGAAGCGTTCGGCCCGATGCCGCTCGTCATTCCCGGAGAGCTGGGCGGCCCGGCAGCAGCCGAAAACCCGGCCGCAGTGCGGGGCAGCAAGGACAAGGAAGCGAAGGAAGGCGGCACGTTTTGGATCTGAACGCTGACCTGGGGGAGTCCTTCGGGACCTGGACCCTGGGTGACGACGCCGCGATGTTCCCGCTGGTCACAAGCGCCAGCGTGGCCTGCGGCCTGCACGCCGGGGACCCCGTGACCATGCTGGACACCTGCCGGGCAGCGTACGAGCTCGACGTCCGGGTGGGCGCCCACCTCGGCTACCCGGACCTCGCCGGCTTCGGCCTCCGGGCCATGGACATCACCTTCGATGACCTCTTCGGCGCCGTGCTGTACCAGCTCGGCGCCCTGGACGGGGTGGCGCACGCCGTCGGCGCCTCGGTGGACTACATCAAACTGCACGGGGCGCTCTACGACCGGACAGTTCGCGACGCCGAGCAGGCCTCTGCCGTAGTCGCCGCCATCCAGGCCTACGACCCGGGGCTTCCCGTCCTGGGCTACCCGGGCTCCGCCCTGCTCGGCATCGCCCAGGAAGCAGGCCACCCGGTCTTCGCCGAGGCCTTCGCCGACCGCGCCTACCTGCCGGACGGCACCCTCGTGCCGCGCTCGCAGGACGGCGCCCTCCTGGACGACGTCGGCCGGATCACCGAACGCGCGGTTCGCCTCGCCACGAAGGGTGAGGTCGAGGCCATCGACGGCACCGTGCTCCGGATCGAACCGCAGTCGCTGTGCATCCACGGGGACACCCCCGGTTCCCTCGCCACGGCCACCGCGATCCGCGCGGCCCTGGAAGGCGCGGGCGTGGAACTGGAGAGTTTCGCCTGAGCCCTGCCCGAATCGGCTGGGCTCAGGCGGGCGCCGGCGCAACGTTCAGCGCGACCGCCTGGCAGGGCCGCTGGATTGTCAGCCGAAGGCCAGATGCGCCAGCGTGAAGATCGTGAGCCCGGCAAGGGCCCCCACCACGGTGCCGTTGATCCGGATGAACTGCAGGTCCTTGCCGATCTGGAGCTCAATCTTCTGCGACGTCTCCACGGCGTCCCAGCGGGCCACGGTATCGGTGATGACGCCCGCGATGTCCGAACGGTACGTCTTCACGAGGTACCCCGCGGCGTCCCCGATCCACTTGTTCACCTTGCCGGCCAGCTCCGGGTCAACCACCAGCCGGGTGCCGAAGTCGTGCACGGCGGCCTTGAACCGAACGGTCAGCTCGCTGTGCGGATCGTCGACGGCGGAGAGCAGCGCGGCCTTGATGGTCCCCCAGGTGCGGGAGGCGAGTTCCCGGATCTCGGGATCGCCCAGGACCTGGGCCTTGATGCCTTCGGCCCGGGCGATCATCACCGGATCATGCTGCAGGTCCTGCGCGAGGTCCTTGAGGTACTTGTCGATCGACAGGCGGACCTGGTGCCGGGGATCGGACTGCACGGCGCGGGTGAACTTCAGGATCTCCACGTAGACCTTGTCGCCCACGAGCCCGTCCACGAACGAGGGAACCCATGTCGGGGACCGGTCGGTGACCAGCCGGTTGACCGTTTCCTGGTTATCCCGCACCCAGTCCACGGTGCGGTCCACGAGCACGTCCACCAGCGCGTGGTGGTGGCCGTCCTCAAAAATGCGCTGGGCGACCCGGCCCACCGGCGGACCCCACGGCGGGGCGAGCAGGTGCCGTCGGACCATGCCCTCGATCACGGCCTGGACGTCGTCGTCGTTGAGCACGGTAAAGGCTCCGCGGATGACGGCGGCGCCCTCCTTGGCGACGCGCTCGGCGCCGCCGGGCCCGGAGAGCCAGGCTCCGGCCTTGCGGGCGATGTCAACGGAGGCCAGCTTCTCCTGGACCACCTGCTCGGAGAGGAAGTTGGTCTCCACGAATTCGCCCAATGATGCGCCGATCTGGTCCTTGCGCTGCGGAATGATGGCGGTGTGCGGGATCTTGAGGCCCATCGGGTATTTGAACAGCGCCGTCACGGCGAACCAGTCCGCGAGGGCGCCGACCATGCCGCCTTCGGCCGCGGCCCGGACGTATTCGAGCCAGGGGTACTGCTTCTGCAGGGCGAAGGCGATGACAAAGATGATCGCCATCAGGACCAGCAGCGAGAGCGCCAGCAGCTTCATCTTCCGCAGCGCGGACGCCTTCTCGGCGTCGCCGGCGGCTACGGTTTGGCGGCGGGCGGCACCGCCGGCCGCGGCAGCTCCGGCGTCGCCGTGGCCTTCCGGACGGGTACTTGGCTCAGTATTCACCTGCATGTGCCCAGCCTAGTCCCGCTTTGGCAGCGGCTGTCGGCTAACGTGTCAGCATGACGACTGACGAGTCCACCGCAGCCCGTCCGCTGGTCTACGCCCACCGGGGTTCAAGCGGGGCGTTCGCCGAGCACACCCGGGCCGCCTACCTGCAGGCAATCGCCGACGGCGCCGACGGCGTGGAATGCGACATCCACCTGACCCGGGACCAGCACGCGGTGCTGCTGCACGACGCCAACCTGGACCGCACCTCGGACGGCACTGGCCCGGTGGCGGACCGGACCCTCCATGAGCTCCGGCAGCTGGACTTTTCCTCCTGGAAGGGTGCCAGGATTCCGGACGCCTACGGTGCCAGGTCCACCCAGCTGCTGACGCTTCCGGAGCTGCTGGTCCTGCTCCAGGCCGCCGGCCGGGAGATCGGCCTGGCGATTGAGCTCAAACACCCCAGCCCGTTCCAGCTTAAGCTGGAGGACCGGGTTCTGGAGGTCCTCCGGTCACAGGGCTGGGATCCGGCGACGTCCCGGCTCGGCAACATCAAGGTGTCCTTTATGAGTTTCAGCCCGGACTCGGTGAAGCACCTGCTGAAGTCAGTGCCGTCCGACGCCGTGTGCCAGCTTGTGGACGACGTCGACGTCCTGGAGATCCGCGAGGAGCTCGGCCTGGGGGCGATCACCGGCGGGGCGCTCGCGAACCTGATGAAGGCAGCGCAAACCGAAGCCGAGCGGATCCTGGACGACTGCGAGACCGGGCTGGCCGGGCCGGGCATCGACTACGTCCGCGGACATTCCCGGACCATCCGGCGCTGGCTCAACTCCGGCCGCCGCTTCCGGGTCTGGACCGTGGACTCGGAAAACGACGTCGCGCTCTGCCAGGAACTCGGGATCCACGAGATCACCACGAACCGGCCCGCGCAGGTCCTCGCGCAGCTGTCGGCCGGCACCCAGAGCCGCCGCTAAGCGGGGCGCCGCGCGGACGGGCCCGCTATGTCTAGGCGGCAAGATCGCGGCGGCGCCAGCCGGAATAGCCCAGCGCCGCGAGGGCCGCTGCGGCCGCGGTAAGGACCGCCAGCGCCGGCACATCACCGGCGCCCACCGGGAGCAGCGGGGAGTGCCGGAACGGGGAGAGGTCCATCAGCCATTCGGGGGCGTTCCACAGCACCCCGAATTCCCCCAGGGCGACGAGGGCCAGCAGGAGACCCCAGACCGCCCCGGCCAGCCGCGGCGCCCAGCCGAACACCGCCAGCGCCGCGCTGGTCACCACCCAGGCGGCGGGGATCTGGGCCAGGGCGGCCACGGCGCTGCGGCCCACCAGCGCGGCGTCGTTGACGGCGAAGGCGGCGCCCGCCCCGATCGAAACCCCCGCCAGCAGGAGCAGCGAAGCGACCCCGGCCAGGGCAAAGATGAAGTGGCTGCTCGCCCAGCGGACCCGGGTCGTGGCCGTCGCCAGCAGGGCTTCGGTATGGCCTGCGGCCTCCTCGCTGCGCAGGTGGTTGGCAGAGGACACCCCATAGGCGGCCGCCAGCACCCCCATGATGCTGATCTCCGCGGCCAGGAAGGCATCCGTCAGGGCCTGCTGGCCGCCCATCAGCTTGATCACGTCCTGCACGTTCGGCGAATTCAGCAGCTCTGCCACGTTGCTGGCCAGGGATCCGATCACGACGCCGAATACCACGAACGCCACGGCCCAGGCCAGCAGCACCCGGTACTGCAGCCGCACGGCCAGGTCCCAGACGCCGGAGAGCGAACCGGCAGCCGGCCCGGGGCGCTCAGCGCGGAGTCCGGCGCCAAGGTCGCGCCGGGCACGGAGCACAAAGGCCGCCGGAATCAGCACGAGGCACAGGAGTACCGGCAGCACCAGCACCCACCAGCGGTCCCCGGCGAACGCCCGGATCTGCTGGTTCCACCCGATCGGCGACAGCCAGGAGAGCACCGAGGGGCCCGGTTCGGCCAGGTCTCCGACGGCGCGGAGCGCATAGGTGATGGCGACGAATCCGATGCTGAGCCCGGTGGCGGCCCGGGCGCTGGCGGTCAGCTGGGCCGCCAGTCCCGCCACGGCACTGAACGCCATCCCCGTGGCAGCCCAGCCCAGTCCGAAGGCGAGGGACCCGGCGGCCGGCAACCCGCCGGCGGTCAGCGCGGCCGCCGCGAGTAAACCGAGGACCACGTTGGCGCCGAGGCTGATGCTGAGCGCGGCCGCCAGCGGGGCATCCCGGCCCAGCCTGCCGCCGCCGAGCAGCTCCAGGCGTCCGCTCTCCTCGTCGCTGCGGGTGTGCCGGATGGTGAGCATGACCATGAGGACGGCGAGGATGGCGGTCATGAATGCGGTGTATTTGATCAGCGAGAGTGCACCGATGGAGGTGGGATCGTAGATCCGTCCGAACAGGGCCACCATCGAGGCGGTCGCGTTCAGGACGGTGGCGGCCTCGACGCGGCTCGCCGGATCCGGGTAGAGCTCCGCTCCGGCCAGCGCCGTCGAGTAGGCGATCACGGCAAAGCCGAGGATCCAGACCGGCAGCAGCCAGCGGTCCCGCCGCAGTCCGAGCCGGATCAGCACACCGGTTCCGGCCAGGGTCTCAGGCATCGCCGGCCTGCCGTCCGCCCGGCCCCGGAGAGCCGGGCCGGCCCGCCGGGGTGCCGACGGCCGCGGCCGGATCCCCGGCGGCGATGTCACCGTAGTGGCGCAGGAACAGGTCCTCCAGCGTCGGCGGCTGGCTGGTGAGGGACTTCAGTCCCGCCGTCGTCAGCGCTTGCATCAGGGGGGTCAGCCCGGCGGGCTCGACCTGCGCGTTGACCCGGTGGTTCGTCACGACGACGTCGTGGACGCCGGGCAGGAGGTCGAGTCCGGGAGGCACCGTGGCGACGTCGGCCGTGACCGCGGTGCGGGTCAGGTGCCGGAGCTGCTCCAGCGGGCCGGTCTCGACCACCTTCCCGGCACGGATAATGCTGACCCGGTCGGAGAGCGCCTCGGCCTCGCTGAGGATATGGCTGCTCAGCACCACGGTGCGCCCCTGCGCGCGCAGTTCGCGCACACAGCCGCGGAATGCGTCCTCCATCAGCGGGTCCAGGCCGCTGGTCGGCTCATCCAGCAGGAACAGCTCGGCGTCGGTGGCCAGGGCAGCCACGAGGGCCACTTTCTGCCGGTTTCCCTTCGAGTAGGTGCGCGCCTTCTTCGTGGGGTCCAGCTCGAACAGGTCCAGGAGCCGCTCGCGGCGGGCGCGGTCCTGGCCGCCCTGCAGCCGGCCCAGCAGGTCAATCACTTCGCCGCCGGTCAGGTTCGGCCAGAGGGCAACGTCCCCCGGGACATAGGCCAGCCGGCGGTGCAGGGTCGCCACCTCGCGCCAGGGGTCCATCCCCAGCACCCGGACGGAACCCGCGCTGGCGCGCAGGAGGCCCAGCAGAAGCCGCAAGGTGGTGGACTTGCCGGATCCGTTGGGGCCGAGAAAACCGTGCACCTCGCCGGCGGCCACCTCGAAATCCAGTCCGTCCAGGGCCGTCACGGCCCCGAAGCGCTTTACGACGCCGGTCATTTCCACGACACTGCTCATAGTCAACAAGGTACGCCGGATCACCGGGCATCCACCCCTGCGGAAAGTCCCCTTTCTGGTGCAGTCGACCGCGGTTAGCGGGCGCCCCGCGGCTGTGATTGAGTTGTTGCATGCCATTTCGCTGGTCCGGCCGGGACACCCAGACGCTTTCCGCCGTGGCAATGAGCGCCCTGCTGCTGGCCAGCGCCGCGAAGCATTTCGACGATCCCGGTTTCTTCGCCCCGGTGGTTCCGGATTTCCTATGCCGCGACGACACCGGCGAACGCCCCAACAGCCCCCTCGCCGTGCTGTCCCGGGAGGAATGGGTGGCGCTCAGCGGCCTGCTGGAGGCGGGCGCCGCCGTCGGGCTGCTGATCCCGGCGACCCGCCGTGCCGCCGCCGGCTGTGTCGCGGCCATGTTCACCGCTTTCCTCGCCGGACACCTCGATGCCCTGCGCAAGGCGTACGGGCCGGACGGGACGCCCGGCCAGCGCCGCGTGCACACCCTGCGGCTGCCGCTGCAGGCGCCGCTCATCGCCTGGGCCTGGAGCCTGCGGAACCCCGGCCGGCGGTGAAGCTCCTGCAGTCCCCGGCCGTCCGGGTCGGGCTCTCCATCAGCATTGCCACCGGACTCTATGGCGTGTCCTTCGGCGCACTGTCCGTCACCTCCGGGCTCGACTTCTGGCAGACCATGGCGTTGAGCCTGCTGCTGTTCAGCGGCGGCTCGCAGTTCGCCTTCATCGGGGTGGTGGCCGGCGGCGGCGCCGGTGTCGCCGCGATGGGTGCCGCCACCTTGCTGGGCATGCGCAACGGGATCTACGGCATGCAGATCAACGCGCTGCTGCAACCCCGCGGCTGGCTGCGGTTCGCCGCCGCCCACGTCACCATCGACGAATCCACAGCCACCAGCACAGGACAGACCGATCCGCTCGAGCAGAAGCGCGGCTTCTGGACCGCGGGCCTGGGCATCTTCGTCCTCTGGAACCTGTTCACCGCCGTGGGCGCGCTGGCCGGAGCATCGCTGGGGGACCCCAAGCAGTGGGGCCTGGACGGTGCCGCCGTCGCGGCGTTCCTGGGCCTGCTCTGGCCGCGGCTCAAGGGCCGCGAGCCGGTGGCGATCGCCGTCGTCTGCGCCCTGGCCACCGTACTGGCCGTACCGTTTGTGCCCGCCGGGGTGCCGATCCTGGTGGCCGCGGTGGTGGCGGCGGCCGTCGGCTGGTTCAGCCATGGCCGCAGCGACGAAGGACTGGAACCGGACGTGGACCCCTACGCCGAACACCCGCACGGTCGTCCCTCCGGAGATGCCGCATGAGCCTGTGGATGTGGCTGCTGCTCTCCTGCCTGCTGGCCTACGCCTGGAAACTGCTGGGCTATCTGGTCCCGGCCAGCGTGCTGCGCGATCCCCGGATGTCCCGGATCGCCGGGACCATGACCATTGGCCTGCTGGCATCCCTGACGATCGTGAATACGGTGGCCTCGGGCCAGACGCTGGCGCTGGATGCACGTCTGGGGGCACTGGCCGCGGCCGGCATCGCCCTGCTGTTCCGGGCGCCCTTCCTGGTGGTCGTCCTTGCCGGCGCCGGCGCGGCAGCCGGACTCAGGCTGCTGGGCTGGAGCTAGCCGCCCTGCAGATTCGCGCCGTACCGCTCCGTAACGGTCTTTAGTCCCTACTTGCCGCAGGGGCGCCGTGAAAGCATTCGGGTATGAGCGACAACGAGGTTCCGGATACTCCTGCGCCCGGCAAAGGCCACCACTCCAAGCCGCACGAGCCGTTCGTCCCGCCGGGTGCCGAGTCCACCCGCGAGCTGCGGGAGATGGCCCGGCGCCGCCGGGAGGCCGAGGAGAAGCTGCAGCACCACCTCAAGGAGGCCAAAGAGAAGCCGGCGGAGGACTGATGCTGGGAACCCGGCTCTCGGAGCGACTGCAGGACCTACTGCTCGACAACGACGTGCTGGAGGATTTCCTCCGGGAGCTGTCCGCCCTGGCCGCCGAGTTCGCCGCAACCGAAACCGGCCGCCCGGTGATGTGCTCGGTGCGGCTGGCCCGTCGCCGCAAGCCGACAGTCCTGGCCGGCAGCAACCTCGAGGCCCTGATACTGGATAGCTTGCAGGACGGCGTGGCGGAGGGCCCGGGGGTGTTGGCCCGGCAGACCGGGCTGGCAGTGCTGGTGCCGGACACTACGATGGATCCCCGGTGGCGGCGCTACCAGCGGGCGGCCGCCCAGCGAGGGAACCGCAGTGTTCTCGCCGTGGCGATGCTGGCGGAGCGGGACGCCACGGCCATCCTGACCTTCTCTTCGCCGTCCCCCGAGGCTTTCGACGACGGTGCCGTGGCAGCCTGCGGGGCACTCGCTGTCCGCGCCGCCGGGGTGATGCGGCTGGCCGTCCGGCTCGACACCGCCAAAGGCACGCACCGCGACCTGCTCGAGGCCATGCGGTCGCGGAAAGTGATCAACCTGGCCACCGGAATTCTCATGGCGCAGAGCCGATGCTCGCAGGCGGAGGCGTTTGAGCTGCTGGCCCAGGTCTCCAACACCAGGAACGTTAAGCTTCGGGTCATTGCCGAGGAAATTCTCCGGAGGTTCGACGAAGGACCGGCCGGAACAGCCGTCAGCGCGTGAGCTCCTACTGCGGTGTTCCGAGGCGGGCGAGCCTGAGGATGAGCTGCAGCCCGTCGGGCGTTCCCGGCCAGTGCCGGCGCACCGCGTCCTCGCCCGCCCGCGCGATCACCGAGCGCAGCACGAGGGCCACAATGATCACGTCGTCCGCGTAGCCAAGGACGGGCACGAAGTCCGGGACAAGGTCGAGCGGCGAGAGCAGGTACGCCAGAAGGAGGGCCAGCCTAATCCGCACCCCGGTGCCCAGGGACCTGTCAGCGAGCAGCCTCCGCAGGAGTCTGAGCAGGTCCGGCAGTAACCGCAGCGCGTCCTTCATCGCGACCGTTTCCGGGTGCCGGCGCGCATAGTCCCACAGGAGGGCCAGCAGGACGGCGTAGACCAGCAGCACGCCGCCCACGACGCCCGCCACGGTTTCCCACGGCACCGGTACTAGCCGAGGACAGAGTCGAACGCCGTGCCCGGCAGCGGCGCCTGCGGCGGCAGAGGCCGCTGCGGGCGCTCGGTGCGGATGGCGTCCTCGACCAGGGCGACGGGCCGGCGCCAGGCATCCGAACCGGCCTCCATGGTGTCCACGACGCCGATCAGCATGGCCAGCAGGCGGATCAGGTCCGTCATCGAAATGTCACTGCGCAGGGTTCCCTGGCCCTGTCCGCGGCCCAGGAGCACGGCCACGGATTCGATCAGATCGCCCGTGATCCCGGTGAGGAGGCCGCGCCGGCCGGCCACGGCTCCCAGCAGGTTGGCTTCTTCGCTGGCAACGCCCATCAGCGCGTCAATGACACGGAAGAGCCCGTCCGCGGCGTCCGGCGCGGCGAGGGCCTCCTCGATCACGGGATCGACCAGCAGGCCGAGCTGGCGGTGCAGGGCCGCGAGGACCAGTTCTTCCTTGTCGGCGAAGTTCCTGAAAAGCGTGGCCGGACCGACCCCTGCGGTCACGGCGATGGTCTGAAGCGGCACCTCGGGGCCGTGCTCCCGGAAGCACTGGCGGGCGGCGGTGATGATCTTGTCCACGTTCCGCGCGGCATCGGCGCGGAGTGGCCTGCGGTCTGCTACCCGGTTCATTTGCTTAGGTTAGCAACGCAGGGCCGGACCGCGGAGGTTACTACCGGGTATTGATTTCTGTGCCGGATCCGGTAGCTGGCTCCGGGCCCAAGTCGGGTCCGGGAGCGGGGCGGATCGGGCGTC
>DATITT010000023.1:0-4475 GCA_035467435.1 Arthrobacter sp.
CGAGCCCCGCACCCTGACCCAGCTCCGCGCCGACATCGCAGCCACCTTGCTCCTGAGCAACGGTACCGGCGAGGGTGGCCACGACCTGGCCGGGGGTGTGCCGTCGCCGCGGGCGCAGGTCCTGATCACCGTCCCGGTCCTTTCCCTCCTGGGCGCCGGGGAGGAACCGGCGATGCTGGACGGGTACGGGCCGATCCCGCCGTCCATGGCCCGGGCCCTGGTCGCCGACGGCGCCGGCTCCTTTTACCGGGTCCTTGTTGACCCGCGGGACGGGGCGCCGCTGGAAATCGGCCGGACCAGCTACCGCCTCACGAAGGCCCAGCGCCTGTGGCTGCATCTCCGCGACGGCAGATGCCCCTTCCCGGGGTGTAACAACCCTTCCCTGGACAACGACGCAGACCACCTCCTGGCCTGGGCCGACGGAGGCACCACCGGGATCTCCAACCTGGGACAGCCCTGCCCCAAACACCACCGGCTGAAACACGGCTCCGGATGGACACCGTCCGGAGCCAGCAAAGACAGCCCGCCCGGGTGGACCTCACCGACGGGGAGGTACTATCCCAGCGAACACCAGGACTGGGAACCACCCGACTGGCCGCCCCACATCCCGGCCGCGGACACACTCCCGGACCCCGGCCCGGGCCTCGGGCTGGCGGCGGACCAGGCCCTGCCCCCGGATCCAGGATGGGATCCCGAACTTGACCTGCCCCCGGACCCCGGCATGCCCGCGGATCCACGCGGGGATCCCGAACTGGACCTGACCCCGGACGCGGCGCCGACCGGGTATCCCGGCCAACACCCGGACTGGGACCCCGCACTGGGCCTGCCCCCGGACCCCGGCCGGGACCCCAACCTGGCCCTGCCCGAAGACCCTTTCCCGGACTGGTACCAGTCCAGGGCCGGGGTCGAATTCCCGGCCGCAGACACGGACGATCCGGGCTGGTCAGCGCCACGCAAGGACCCCCTCCCGGGATATCCCCGGCTCCAATGTGCCTGATCGACCAATGGCGTACAGTTTCTGCGCGATAATCCAGCTGGGCTAGGAAGGTGCTTCTCCCGATTGGACTGATCCCTGGCTGGAAGAGCTGGCAGCAGTTCTCGTTCCAGACCCCGGGGGCCGTCATTCGGCGGGGGTCAGGCGGGCAGTCGGAACCCCGCGGGATGCAGCTCGGCCAGCCCGTCGCTCAGCAGCCCGGCCAGCGCGCGCTCCAGTTGTTCCGGGGCGCAGTTGAGCCGGTGCAGGGCGGCCAACGGGATTCCGATCCCGGCCGGTTCGAAGCCAAGATCCGCCGGGGCCCGCTGGAACAGCTCCGCAGCCACGGGCGACTCGGCCGTGCGCAGCACCGCCATCACCGCCCCTCGCACCTGACGGTCCGTTCCGTGCCACGACTGCCCCTTCGGCGTGTAGGTCGGCGGCGGCTCCCCAGCTGCGAGCCAGGCGCAGGATCCGCGGACCGGGCATTCCCCGCATTTCGGCGACCGCGCCGTGCACACCAGCGCCCCCAGCTCCATAACGGAGGCATTCCAGCGGACCGACGGGCCGTCGTCGTCGGGCAGTGCCTGCGCGGCAAGCCGCATCTCCGCAGCGGTCAGCGCCGGGGAAGGCAGGGCCGCACCGGAAAACAGGCGTGCGTGCACGCGGCGGATGTTCGTGTCCACCACAGTTTCGCGGCGCCCGAAAGCGAATGCAGCGACAGCGGCCGCGGTGTAGGTGCCTACCCCGGGCAGCTCCAGGAGTTCCGGGTACGTGCCGGGCACCTTTCCGCCATGATTGACGCCGACGGCGACGGCGGCCGCGTGCAGCCGCAGTGCCCGCCGCGGATAGCCCAGCCGTCCCCAGGCCCGGACGGCTTCGCCGGCCGGCTCCCGGGCCAGATCGGCAGGCTCGGGCCAGCGTCCCAGCCATTCCTCCCAGACCGGCAGCACGCGCACCACCGGCGTCTGCTGGAGCATGATCTCGCTGACCAGCACCCCCCATGGCGTGCATTCAGGCGCCCGCCACGGCAGGTCACGGGCGTTCGTCCCGAACCAGGTGTCGAGGGCGTCATGGAGGGCGGTCAGCGGAGCGGCCGCGGGAAGGCCGGCCGGGTGCGCTGCGGCAGGGGCGGTGGGGGAATCGGCTAGAGCTTTGATGGATTCAGCGTAATAGACGAGGGCCACAGTGCGCCTGCGGCGTGGGAGGGCCCCATACCCGGCGGGGTTCTCTAGCCTAGGAGTATGGGCAGGCATGACAATTCAGGAACTCGCGGTTCCCGCCCGGGGTCTTCCGGCAACGGAGCAACCTCGGGCCCCCCCGCGGACCGCAATCCCGCACGCAATTCCGGGCGCAAGCCTGCCAGCAAGCCCGCCAGCAAGCCGACGCGCAAGCCCGCGAGCAAAGCTGCCCGGAAATCGGTCAGCCCCGTCCACCGCCGCCGTCGGCTGTTCGTGGGCGCCGCCCTCCTGCTCGTGATCGCCGTTGCCTTCGGCGGTTTGGCTGCAGTCTCCAGCGTCCTCACTGGCGGGCAGTCCAGCTCCGGCGGGGGAGCGGCCCCCTCGGGCCAGGAAACGGTACCGGCTGCCGGCCCCGAAACCACGGCTTCCCCATCGGCTGCCCCGCCAGGCAACGGCTGCGACCAGAAGCTCGTGACCGTCACTGCCACCACTGACAAAGCCGCCTACGCGGCCGGCGAGAACCCGCTGCTCACGCTCAAGGTGACGAACGGCAACAAGGTGCCATGCAAGGTTAATATCGGGACGTCGCAGATGGAATTCCTGATCACCAGCGGCTCGGACCGGATATTTTCGTCCACTGACTGCCAGACCGACTCCACCGAGCTCGTGAAGACCCTCGCTCCGGGGCAAAGCGAGACGGCGAACTTCCCCTGGCAGCGCAACCGGACGGTCCAGGGGTGCGCACCGATTGAGGCCAAACCGGGGGCGGGCGGCGCGTTCTACGTCTTCACCGCACAGCTGGCGAACAAGACCAGCACCAAAGCCGTGTTCCAGCTCAAATAATCCCCATCGACTAATGCCCGTGAATTGCTCCGTAGGCGCCGCTGTAGGGGACCAAAACGGTACATGCGGAGCAATCGACGGTGGTTAGAGGAAACGGTCCAGCAGGCTTGCCTCGGCCATCCGGCTCAGGCCCTCACGGACAGTCCGGGCGCGCTGGTCGCCGATGCCGTCCACGGTCATGAGGTCATCGATGGTGGCCGCCATCAGGAACTGCAAACCACCGAAGTGGTCCACCAGGCGGTCCGCGACGGCCTTCGGCACGGCCTTCAGGCCGGACAACAGCCGGTAGCCGCGCGGCTGGACGACGGCGTCAAGGTTGGCCTCGCCGCCGGAGAAGCCGACGATCCCGGCGATCTTGCCCAGATCGATCAGTTCCGTGGGGCCCAGGTTCACGAGTTCCTTCACGGCCTTATCGATATCATCGGCAGAAGCCTCGGGACCCGAGTAATCACGGATGATCACGTCACTGCCGGGACCGCGGCCCACCGTCAGTTCGTCCAACTGGAGGGAGAGCAGGCGCCCGTCCTCGCCAAGTTCAAGCACATACTGCGAGATCTCCTCGGAAATCCGGCGGACCATCTCCTGGCGCTGGAGGGTGACGGCGACATCGCGGACCGTCACCATGGCCTCGATTTCCAGGGCCGAGAGGGAACTGGTCACCTGGTCCAGGCGCGAGCGGTAGCGTTCCAGAGTTGCCAGGGCCTGGTTGGCGCGGGCCAGGACCTTCTCCGAGCCCTCCAGGACGTGCCGCAGCCCGTTCACATAGAGGGCAATGATCTGCATCGACTGGCTGACCGAGATGACCGGAACACCCGTCTGGATGGCGACACGCTCCGCCGTCCGGTGCCGGGTGCCTGACTCCTGGGTCTCGATGCTGGAGTCGGGGACCAGCTGGACGGCCGCGCGCAGGATGTTGCTGGCGTCCTTGTCGCAGATGATGGCGCCGTCCATTTTGGCCAGTTCCCGCAGGCGCGTGGGGGAGAAGTCGATACCGATGTCGAAGCCGCCGGAACAGATGGATTCGATGGTCCGGTCCATGCCCAGCACGATCAGGGCGCCGGTCCGTCCGCGGAGGATGCGCTCCAGGCCGTCGCGGAGCGCGGTTCCCGGTGCTACTCGGCCCAGTGTCGCCTTGAGTGAATCTTCAGGGCTCCGGGCCATAGACGTTCCCTTCAAAGGTACAGGCCTCAGCCCGCAAGTGCGCCGGTTTCCAGTGATTGCCGGCAGGATCAAAAAGTACTCGGTTCCCCGCTCTCCCCATAGTAGAGGTAAAGCGGGCCAACTTCCGCACGGACAAGCCCCAAAGTGGTCCATCAAGGCACCCGCGGGACCGCCTTAGGAACGGCCCTGGCGCGGGTGCCCGGAAGCGTACTTTGTAGCAGCCGCCGTCCCTCTGCGCCCCGGCAATCCTCCCGCTTCGCGGCTGCGGCGCGGGCTGCGATAAACTGGGAGCCTTGGGTGTTCCGTCGGCTGCCCGT
>DATITT010000024.1:0-13875 GCA_035467435.1 Arthrobacter sp.
CTCATCTCCTCCACCGCACTCACCCTGGTCCTGGTGCCCGTGCTCTACCGCCTCGTGGAGGGGCGGCGCGAGCAGAAGGCCCTGGCCAAGGCCGGGCCGGGTCCCGGTTCCGGTGCGGGTGACGGCGCCGGTTCCGCCGGAGACCGTCCCCGAGGCCGCCGCGCTGCCCCCGGGGCCGTCCCCGACGACTTCCCGGATGACATTTCCGAGGACGCACGGATCCCCTCGGGCTCGCACTAACAGCCCGCTGGTCCGCGGCTTCTTTTCAGACCCGGACCGCTTTGTGGCGGCGCGGTGCACGGGTGCCGTGCGCCGTCCCGGCCAACACCAGCGGCCTCCTGGCGCTTGCCGTCGCTGCCCGGTGGCGGGGTCCGCTGGGGGCCGGGCGCTGGTCCCGCGGTGAGCTCACTTCGCGGGCCGGGTTGCCGACATACGTGGCGTTTTCCGGGACATCTTCGCCTTTCATCAGAAACGCGTCGGCCTCGAGCGTCGATCCGTCGCCCATCGTCACCCCGTAGTGCACAAAGGCTTCCACGCCTACCGTGCAGCGGTTGCCGAGAACAATCCGGCCGGACTTGAAGGTGCCGTCTTCCAGGGAATGGCCCTGGATTACGGTTCCTTCGTTGAGCGCACAGTCATCACCGATGGTCACCAGTGTTTTTTCCGGTATGCCGCAGCCGGCATCGAAGAGCCGCTTGCCAACTTTGATGCCCAGCAATCTCATGAACATGGACTTAAACGGAGTCCCTCCGAACGGGGCTCCGGTCAGCAGCTTCCAGAGCCGTTCGTGCTGCCAGAAATAGTGGTCGTAGATGGAGCAATATTCAGGCTTCAGGCGGCGGAAGCGCATGACGGAGCGCTCCACCAGTATGGAGAAGAACGTGCGGAACAGCAGGAAGCCGAGCATTGCCGCGGAAACCGCCAGCACGCCGATGTAGCTGTGGGCCGACACGGCGACGGCGCCGCTGAGCGCGGCGACGTACACCAGGAACCAGCGCACGGCCAGGAACAGTGCCATGGTTCCGATGTTGTACCGGTTCTTCGCCGGGAGGAGCCGGTTCTTCGCCTCCTCCAGCTTGCTGTCATCGAACCGTGCGTCGCGCTGCACAGACCGGGGAATTTCGAACGGGGGCGAGCCCAGCAGGCCTACGTCCGACCGGAGCGGCCCGTCGATCGGAACCATCACTTTGGTGCCCAGCAGGCAGTTCTCCCCGACCCGGGCTCCGATCGGGAAGGTGATGTCGTTGCCCAGGAAGTTGCGGCCGGCGACGCTGACGCGTGAGAGGCGGAACGAGGTGCTCGAGAAGTCTGCGTTCATCATGTTCAGGCCGTCCGAGGCCATGGTTCCGGATCCTATGGTGCTCAGGAACGGCGACTCGTGGGCCACTTCCGGGCCGAAGTTTGATCCGGTCTGCACCACCTTGCACAGGTCGTATCCGAGGGCCTGCAGGTAATGCACGACGTAGGAGCTGTCGCCGAAGAGGTTCTTGTAGATGCCGGCGTTGGAGATCCCGGCCATCATCCGCTGGAGCGAATAGTGCACCCCGTACAACGGATAGACCTTGTCCGGCGTGAGGAAGAGGTTCAGCAGGCGGGGGACACTGACCACAAAGATGAGGCCACCGATCAGTCCGGCGATGAACATAATCAGTGTAAAGGCCGCTGCCTCGACGAAGAATGCCAGAGCACCCAGCTGCAGGTGTCCGGTGTCCAGGTAGGACGGCAGGAGCGCGGCCAGTCCGAGGACACCGACCGGGACGACGAGGACAAGGCGGTTGACCAACTGGAGCAGGCTGAAGATCACCCGTCGGCGGGTGCTGCAGTTCGCATCGGGTACCCGCCGGAACTGGGTACTGGTGCGTTCGGCAGGGGAACCGTGCCAGCTTTGTCCGTCGGGCACCCCCTGCCCGGTCTGCAGTGCCGAGGCGTGTCCCAGCTGGGTGTCATCGCCCATCGACGTGCCGATGTCGAAAGTGGTCTTCTCCGAGACCAGGACGTTCCGGCCCAAGGTCACCGGACCCATTTCGAGGACACCCGGGCGTGCCCGGTAGCAGAGGAAGAACGAGTTCTTTTCGATCACTGTGTTGTCGCCGATGGTGAGCAGGTCAGTGCACACCGGCACCGTCCGGGAGAAGATCACCACCCCCTTGCCTATTTTTGCCCCCAGGAGCCGCAAGTACAGCACGTAGATCGGTGATCCCGCAAACATCGCGAGCGGATTGGCCCGAGTCAGGAGCCTGACGGCCCAAAAGCGCACGTAAGCCATGCTCCAGATGGGAATCAGCCCCGGCTTCCATCTCCCCACCAGAACCCACTTCACGAGAATTGGGGTCAGGGACAGGACCAGGAAGGTGGCGATTCCGAAGCCCACGGATCGCAACCACATCTCAAGGGGCGTGGCTCCCCCGGTCACCCATTCGAAGCCGAAAACCAGCAACCAGGCTGCATACATGGTGTAGCCCAGGAACACCAGCAGTTGGATGGCGCCGCAGAGGACATATTGGAAGGAGCTGGCCCGGGGCAATGGTGCCGGGGGTGCAAGGTCAACCGCGGGCGTACCCGGGACCAGTTCCGCTTCGATGCGGCGGGCCTGGAGGCACTCCGCCAGCTGCCGCACTGTTGGATGCTGATAAATGTCCTGCATGGCCGCCGGCGGCAGCCCGGTTTCTTTTCTGAGGCGGGCGCAGAAGTGCGCCATCAGCAACGAGTCGGCGCCCAGGTCGTTGAAGAAATGCGCATCCGTCGACACCTTCTCCAGGCCCAGTACGGCACCCAGCTGCTCCGCCAGTGCCTGCTCGGACACCGTGGCCGGAGCAGTGTAGGAGCCGTCGCCTGCCAGGCTGAGCCGATGCGTCGGCTGCGGCAATAGCTTGCGGTCCACCTTGCCGCTGGCCATCATGGGCATGGACTCCAGCTGTTCGAAATAGCCAGGAACCATATAGCCGGGGAGCCGGGTGCGAAGCATCTGCCGGATCTCCCCGGCGTCGATGCTTTCGACGTCCTGACGGATGGTGTAGTAGGCGGCCAGCTCCACCGATCCGCCCTCCGGTTCAAACGTCTGAACCGTTGCCTGCGCGATTCCCGGGAGCTGCAAGAGGAACGATTCGATTTCGGTCAACTCGATGCGGTACCCGCGAATTTTTACCTGTGTGTCGATCCGCCCGAAGTATTCGATCTCACCCGCGACGTTTATCCGGCCCAGGTCCCCGGTACGGTAAATCCGGCCGGAGGGATTATTGCCGATCCCGAGGAAATCCGGAATGAACGCCCGCTCGGTCAGATCCGGGCGGTTGACGTAGCCCCGCGCCAGGCCCACCCCGGCAAGTCCGATTTCCCCCGATTCGCCGGCCGGCAATGCCCGGGATTCGTGTGGGTCCAGAATGACAGCCGAGTAGGTGGGCAGGGGTACCCCCAGCGAGACCGGCCTGTCGGGGTCGAGGAGAGCCCACGTGGCAGTGACGGTCGCCTCAGTAGGCCCGTAGACATTCAGGAAGCGGCGGCCGGGCCGGTGCCAGCGGGTGACGAGATCCCGGGGGCACGCCTCACCGGAGACCAGCAGGAACCGCAGGCCGGGCAGGTCATCGTCAAGGGTCGCCAGAAGGGTCGGAACACAACACAGGGCTGTGACGCTCTTCGCCTGCAGGTATTCAGCCAGCTCGGCGCCCAGCAGGCTGGGTCCGCCCGGCTTGGGCACCAGGGTGGCCCCTGCCATCCAGGAGACCCAGATTTCCTCCACGGAAAAATCGAAGGCGATCGTCATTCCCTGGTAGACCCGGTCCGTGGCTTCGATGCCATAATGCGCGGAGGCCACACGGACAAAATTGCAGATGCTGGCGTGCTCCACCGCCACGCCCTTCGGCCTTCCGGTCGAACCCGAGGTGTAAATGATGTAGGCGAGCTCATCCTTTTTCCCGCCCATCTCCACCCCGTTCAGGCGGGAGGTGTCTTCCGCGTCGACGTGCGCCTCTACATGGTCCAGGCACACCGTCTGGGCGGCGACTTCAGGCAGCAGGTCCTTGAGATGCGACAGGGACAGAACCACGGTCGCATCGGCGTCCTCAACTATGTACTTGAGGCGGTCAGGGGGGAACCCCGGGTCCAAGGGCACATAGGCCGCGTGGATCTTCAGCGCAGCCAGCATGGCCACGTAGGCGCGCCACGGCTGGTCGAACAGCAGCGCGATGCGGTCCCCGGGCCGGGCTCCGCAGGCCAGGAGGTGGCGGGCAAGCTGATTCGCCCGGGCGTCCAACTCCAGGTAGCTCAAGACCACGTCCCCCGCGTCCACGGCAATCTGGGCGCCCAGCCCTTCGTCACGCAACCGGTCACAGCGATCCTCGAACAGCTGGGCCAGCCTCTCACCCTGTTGCCAGCGGGCGGCCTGGTCCGGAGCGGCCGACGTCAGGACGGTGCCCTCCACCGCACCGCTGTCCGTGAAGATCTTGCCCCGCAACTCAGCGGGGGCGGTGACGCCACTTTGGACCTTCACCTTTTTACTCATGGACTGCCTCTTTCACATGAAGCGACGTGTCGCGGACAAACTGCTGGTTCCCTCGAAGCTCAGACCGACGGCTGTGCCGTTCATCTGATGATCTGTCGTATTGTCAGCGGCCCCCGTGATGCCGGGCTGGCCGCCAAATCCGGGAGGTCATCGCCCCAGCGGATACCGCCGTCCAAGGACCGGTCGGGGGCCGACGAAAGGCCAGCCGGTGCCGTCGCCTCCGTCACCGGGGCCAGGCCAAACGCCAGCCGGACGGCGCGCTCAGCGTCCCCGAGCCGCTCGGCGCCGGTGATGGCCGCTACGTAGGTCTCCGATATTTCGAAGAGATCGACGTCGATACCGGCTTCTGACAGGGTCCACAGGAACGTGCAGACGACATCCGGCGAGGACCGCATACCCACGCCGGTGACTGACACCCTGCCAACCTCACCCCTGTGCTGCAGTCCCTCGAATCCTATGGTTCGTTGGGCAGCGCCGAGCACGGCGAGGGCGGGAGACGCCTCCGAGGCCGGAACTAACAAGGCGACGTCGGAACGCCCGGAACCTGAGTGCGCCGCGCTTTGGACGATTGTCTGGACGTTCACCCCTGAACGCGAGAGCACCTGGAACAGCAGCGCCATGCTGTCCGGTTCGTCCGGAACGCCGATAACGATGACTTTCGCGGCGGAGTTGACTCCGCCAACTCCGGTCACGACGGGTTGCTCCCTCACCGGCTTGCGGAAGGGGTGGCGGTCAAGGCCGGGCAGGATCAGCGTTCCCGGCGCAGGCACAAACGAGGACCTTACATGGATGGGAATACCGAACCGGCGCGCGTATTCAACACACCTCAGGTGCAGGACCTTGCAACCCGAGGCCGCAAACTCGAGCATCACTTCGCTCGAGAGAACACCGATCTTGCGGGCCCTCGGCACAATGCGCGGGTCCGCGGTGTAGACGCCGTCGACATCCGTGTAAATCTCGCAGATCCCGGCACCCAGCGCTGCGGCCAGCGCAACGGCGGTCAAATCCGAGCCACCCCGGCCAAGGGTCGTGACCTTCTTCCCTTTTCTCGTCCGGCCCTGGAATCCCGCAACGATCGGCACTTCCCCGCGGGCCAGGCAGGTGCGGATGCGGTCAGGTCTCACGTCAGTAATCTGGGCTTTGCCGTGAACGCTGTCGGTGACAACGCCCGCCATGCTGCCCGTGAAGGTGACGGGGGCCTGACCAAGATCTGCCAACGCGATGGCCAGCAGGGCCGACGACACAAGTTCGCCGGTGCTCAGCAGGGCATCCAGGTCGCTGGGACGCGGTCGAGCGGACACTCCGGCAGCGAGGTCGTACAGCTCATCGGTGGTGTCCCCCATGGCGGATACCACTGCCACGACCTGGTATCCGTTCTCCCGGGTTCTGGCAATTCTCCGGGCAGCCCGGAGGATGCCCGCAGGATCCGCGAGAGACGAACCCCCGAACTTTTGTACGACGACGCACCCCTGGGGGATCGTTTTGTCCCATTCGTCTAGCATGAGCTGGGACCCAACGGTCGAGCCGGTGATGCCGGCAGTCGCCCCGGACGTCCCGGTGCCCTCGTCGACTCAGCTGAGGAATGCCTCAACTCTGCTGCGGGTGCTGCGCTGAGTCCAACCTGGTTGGCCGCTGCTTCTGGGATGCTCATTTGCCGTTCCTAAAACCTGATCGGTCGGTTGTCGCTGTTTAATCTCCTCCGCAACATGGCCTAGGCAATGGACTTCACCGCGACCTTTCCGCCCGTCACAGATTCGGCGGCTTCGGCAAGAATGTCGAGTCCCCTCAACAACTCTTCGGTGTCGATGGTCAGCGCAGGCATCGTCTTGATGACCTCGCCCTCGGGCCCGGAGGTTTCCACCAGCAGCCCGCGCGCGAACGCTTCGGCCGCAATCGCCCCTGCCATTTGGTGGTCGGGGTAGTAGATTCCTGCGAGCAGGCCCCGTCCCCGAACGTGGGCACCTTCGGTTCCCGCTGCGATCTGCGCCAGCCCCTCGTGCAGCTGCGAAGCAAGCCCCGCGACTTTCGCTTCCAGGGTCCGGTCCCCCCAGTAACGTTCCAGGGCAGCCGTCGCCGTGACGAACGCCGGGTTGTGTCCGCGGAAGGTTCCGTTGTGCTCGCCCGGCTTCCAGATGTCATGCTCCGGTTTGAAGAGCGTCAAGGACAGTGGCAGCCCGAAGCCCGAAATGGACTTCGACAGGCAGACGATATCGGGGGTTATGCCTGCATCCTCAAAGCTGAAGAACGTGCCTGTGCGTCCGCATCCGGCCTGGACGTCGTCGACAATGAGCAGGATGCCGTGCTGGTGGCACAGTTCCGCCAGGCCCCGGAGCCAGGAGGCGCGGGCCGCTCTGAGCCCGCCCTCCCCCTGGACGGTTTCGACGATGACGGCGGCGGGTTTGTCGACGCCTGAGCCGCTGTCCTCCAAGGCGTGGCGGAGCCACAGGAAGTCCGCCGTCTGGCCGTCAAAGAATCCGTCATAGGGCATGCTGGACGTGTTCGTTAGCGGAACCCCAGCGCCCGTCCGCTTCATTGAATTGCCTGTCACTGCGAGGGATCCAAGAGTCATCCCGTGGAATGCATTCGTGAAGCTGAGGATATGGGGCCTGCCGGTGACTTTACGGGCGAGCTTCAAAGCCGCTTCGACCGAGTTTGTCCCCGTGGGCCCGGGAAACATAACTTTATAGTCATACTTCCGGGGTTTCAGGATCAGCTCGTGGAACGTTTCCAGAAAGCGCCGTTTGGCAACCGTTTTCATATCGAGGGAGTGAACGATTGCTCCGGAGAGGAGATATTCGACGAGCGGTCGAAGCAACTCAGGATTGTTGTGACCGTAGTTCAGAGCTCCGGCGCCGGAAAAGAAATCAAGATAATCCCTGCCGTCCTCACTGTAGAGGGTGCTGCCGGACGCCCGGTCGAAGACCGTGTCCCAGGTCCGGCAGTACGTGCGGACTTCTGACTCAAGGATCTCAAAAACGTCCATCACTGACTTTCCTTCGTTCTATTCCCCGGCCTAGATACGGCTCAGAAAACCGGAAATCGGTCACGGGACAACAAAGTACTGCGGCGCCACCCGCGGTCAGGAAGCGTGACCGGTAGTAATCCCAAGCTATGGAACGCCGCTAAGTTACGGACCCGTAGCCCGTACTCTAATCCTTGATCAATATCCGGCCCGGGCTACTTGGCTCTACTTACGCGGCAAGACGTCCGAATCAAGTAGTCCGGGATCCGACTCAAGTAGTCCAGGATCCGGCTCAACGCGCGGCGCCTCCGGGCAACCTGCCGACGCGGCGCGGGGCCGCACCTGTCGTCCTGCAGCCGGATGTCAGCCCCGTGGGGCCAGGGCGTAGGTGGCGGTGGTGTAGGCGAGGGCGGCGGACATTTCCTTGAGCAGGTCCGCATTGGTGTTGCTGATGGTGTCGCACGCCCTGTGGAAGCAGGAATCGAGGGCCTTTCCGGCCACGCCTCCGAAAGTCTGTGCCTGGGCACTGGTCTTGCTGTTCACGTCGCCGCTGAACAGCCCGCCGACGGGGATGCCTGCCCTCAGGAACGGTTCGTAATCGGAGCCGCCGTCAAAGGGCGTGGTCTCTGCCGGCAACGAGTTCTCCTCGAAGAACCGGAAGAAGACATCCTCGATCTGCTTGGAACCGGCCGGCCCGGCCTGCTTGAAGTCCGACCCGTCGCCGTCGTGAATGGACCGCACCCCGTTCGGGGACGCCAGTATGTCCACGTTCAGGTTCGCCGCCGTCTGATCTTTCTCGGTCCCGCTCAGCTCATCGACGTAGTGCCGGGAGCCGTAGAGGCCGTCTTCCTCGGCGCCCCAGAACGCGAACCGGACGCGGTTGACCGGGGTGATCCCGCTTTCCTTCATCCACCGGGCGGTCTCCAGCATCGCCGCGACGCCGCTGGCATTGTCGTTGATCCCCGGCCCCTTACGCACGGAGTCCAGGTGGGCGCCCACCACGATGGTGTTCTCGGCACTGCCCTCCGTGTCGGCGAGAATGTTGAAGCTCTCCACCTGTTTGCGGTTCCTGCCGTCGCCCCGGAAAGTGAAGGCCTGCCGGACCGGGGTGTACCCGGCCGCGCGCAACTGATCCTCCACATACCGCGCCGAGTCCTCATAACCGGAGGTCCCCGAGGCGCGGTTGCCGTCATTGTCATCAGCGACACGCTGCAGCGCCTCCATGTGCTCCACCATGCCCCGTCCCTTGAACTCCTCCAGCACCGCACGCGCGTCCACCGCACCCGCAGGATCCAGCCTCGATGCAGTGCATCCCGAGAGCACAGGACCAACTGCGAGCAAAATGGCGGCGGCCGCAGCCGTTCCGAGCCTTTTCATCATGTGGGTATCCTCCAGGCTTCGAAGATAACGCCCGGAGCGTTCCAGAGAAAGACCTTGCCAGGATGGCAGCGGCTCCCGTCCATCATTGAGGTGGCCTCCGGCCCGCCCGCACCGCCCGCCCCAGCACAGCCGGGGGAATATTCCGGCATGGCGGACGTTATATCCGTCGATAGATGCAAATGCATGTATATCGGCTATAGTTAAGACAGCTCCCGGAAGTCTCCGGCCACGGAAAGGCACATCATGCAGATCGGCGTCTTCAGCGTCAGCGATATCACCACCGACCCCACCACGGGCCGCACGCCCACGGAGCATGAGCGCATCAAGGCGTCCGTGGCGATCGCCAAGAAGGTCGAGGAAATCGGCATGGATGTCTACGCCATTGGCGAGCACCACAACCGGCCCTTCTTCTCCTCCTCCCCCACCACCACCCTGGCCTACATCGCCGCCCAGACGGAGCGCATCATCCTGTCCACGGCCACCACACTGATCACCACGAATGACCCGGTAAAGATCGCCGAGGATTTCGCCATGCTCCAGCACCTGGCCGACGGCCGCGTGGACCTGGTCCTGGGCCGCGGCAACACCGCGCCCGTCTACCCCTGGTTCGGCAAGAACATCCAGGACGGAATCGAACTCGCGATCGAGAACTACAGCCTGCTGCGCCGCCTCTGGGACGAGGACACCGTCAACTGGTCCGGCAAGCACCGCACGCCGCTGCAGAACTTCACCTCCACCCCTCGCCCGCTCGACGGCGTCGCCCCCTTCGTGTGGCACGGCTCGATCCGCACGCCGCAGATCGCGGAAGTCGCTGCCTACTATGGCGACGGGTTCTTCGCGAACAACATCTTCTGGCCCAAGGAGCACTACCAGCAGCTGATCGGCCTCTACCGCGAACGCTACGAGCACTACGGCCACGGCAAGGCGGACCAGGCGATTGTGGGTCTCGGCGGACAGTTCTTCATGCGGAAGAACTCGCAGGACGCCGTCAAGGAGTTCCGTCCCTACTTCGATAACGCCCCGGTCTACGGCCACGGCCCGTCGCTGGAGGACTTCACCTCGCAGACCCCGCTGACCGTCGGCAGCCCGCAGGAAGTCATCGAGAAGACGCTGACCTTCCGTGAATACTTTGGCGACTACCAGCGACAGCTGTTCCTGATTGACCACGCAGGCCTGCCGCTGAAGACCGTGCTGGAACAGCTGGACCTGTTCGGCGAAGAGGTCCTGCCGGTGCTGCGCAGGGAATACGCCGACAAGACCCCGGCCCACGTCCCCGAATCCCCCACCCACGCCGGACGCGTCGCCGCATCCCTGGCCGCCCCCGGTCAGTCCAAAAGCGAAGCCGCCAGCCACGCACGCAGTCAGAGCGTGTGATGTCCACCAAAACAACCGAGTCGCCGGTGCGCCTGGCCGCGGAAACCTGGGAATCCCTGTTCCGCGCCCAGGTGGCGGTCATGCGCCGCCTGCAGGCCGGCCCCGCATTCAAAACCCTGGCACTGAACGAGTACGACGTGCTGTTTACGCTCTCGCGCTGCCCGTCGGGCTGGCTGCGCCAGAACGAACTCAATGACCACGTGCTGCTGAGCCAGTCCAGCCTGAGCCGGCTGGTGGAGCGCCTCGAAAAGCGCGGCCTGGTGGAGCGCATGCCTGCTCCCGACGACGGCCGTGGCGTCCTGGTCAAGCTCACCGAAGCGGGCTGGGACCTGCAGAAGCAGATCGGCCGGGAGCACGTCCGCGACATCGCCTCCCTGGTGGTTCCGGCACTGACGGCGGCCGAGCAGCAGGAACTGCTGCGCCTCACGGAGAAGTTGCGGGCTTCGGTGGCGGCGCGCTGACCCGCGGGGTTTCCGGCGGCGGTCCTCAACCGCCAACAATTTCGATGGTCACTTCGCGGTCGTTACCCAGGCCGCTGAGTTCCTGGACTCCTGAGTCGAGGCGTCCGAGCTTGACCAGTCCCGGGGAGTAGCCGAAGTCGTTGTAGAAGACCGCGAGATTGCCCCAGGGCGCGTAGTACGTGATGTCTCCGGGCGCCGGATCGATACCCGGGGGCGCGTCTGCAGTTGCCAGCCGACGGGGAAGATCGCCGACTTTCTCGGTTCCTGCATAGTCGGTGACGGTCAGGGTGAGTGGCAGGAGCGAAGCAAAATCGCGCGCGGTTTGGTTGTCGAGCAGGGTGGCCCGCAGGACCGTCCCTCCGGCAATGATGTGAATCTGCATGTCGTTAGTTCCTTCCGGATTGTCCGAAGCGGCTGTTGGTGGCAAGGAAGCCGCCGGGACGGAACTGGCCGGCGCCTGGGATGCCGGGGCCGGCGGGCTCAGCGTGTCCTTCGTGGCGGGCTCGGAACAGGCCGTCAGGAGCAGGACCGCAGTGGACAACAGCGAGAGGGTCCGGCGTCCGGGCACGTTCATCAACTTTCGTGTGGTGCGGAGATGGGCTGCCGCGGCGGCTTCGGCTCCCGGCGTCGCATCGTTGCCGTGTAAGTAAGCCCGGCTGCGATGCAGGCGGCGAAAGTGACGACGCCGAGTGGGAGTGCGGTGCCGGGGCCGCCGACACCCACCAGGGGTGCGGCGAGGCCGCCAAAGGCAAAGCGGGCCAGGCCAAGCAGCGACGACGCGGTGCCGGCCAGGTGGGGGTAGTCTGCCATCGCGAGGGATGTTGACGGTGGTGTGGTGACGGCGACCCCGCTCACCATCGTGAGCAGGGAGGCGACCATGGCGATCAGGGGCAGGTGCAGTAAGCCTGTGGCGAGGAGGCCACCGGCGCCGATGACGCACATCACGACGCCGACCAGCAGTACGCCTCGCTCAGACCAGCGCTCCGCGAGCCGGCCGGCTGCAAATCCGAACACCATGAATCCGAGTGAATTGAGCCCGAACGCCAGGGAGTAGCCTTGCGGCGAGAGTCCGTAGAGGTCCTGCAGCACAAAGGTTGATCCGCTGAGGTAGGCGAACAGGGCGGCGTTGACGAAGCCCGTCAGCAGCGCGGCACCGAAAAAGGTACGGTCAGAGACCAGCTGGGCGAAGTCCCGCCGGGTCTGCGCCAGGCCGCCGCTCGTCCGCAGCCCCGGGGGCAGGGTTTCGCGGTAAGTCAGGGCGGAAGCTGCGAAGATGACCGCTCCCACCGCGCCAAGGAACAAGAAGATTCCGCGCCAGTCGGTGAAGGCAGCGAGCTGGCCCCCGATCAACGGGCCGATGATCGCAGCGAGTCCGCCCAGAACCGTCAGCCTCCCGTAATAGCGCACGAGTCTGGTGCCCGAGTACAAATCACGGCCGGCAGCCTGGGCTATGACGATGCCAACGGCCCCGGCCAGGCCCTGCAGGAAGCGGACCACGATCAGGACCTCAATGGATTGAGTCACCGCGCACAGGACCGACGTGAGAATGTAGGCGGCTATGCCGATGAGCAGCGGGCGCCGCCGTCCGAGGCGGTCGGACATCGGCCCTGCGACGATCTGTCCCGCGGCCAGTCCCAGCAGACAGGCCGAAACCGTCAGTTGCGCCGACCAGATGGGGGCTCCAAGCTCCTTGGCCAGGGCCGGAAGCACGGGGAGGTAGAGGTCCATCGAGATCGGGCCGAACGTTGTCAACAACCCGAGCACGATGGTCAGGGGCAGGCCGACGTGGGTCGGGGTGCTGCCCGCTCCGCGGGGCGTCGTCGGCGCTGCAACTGTCAGGGGTTTGTCGTCGCGCGATGTGCTGGCGGGCATGTGGCTTCTTTCCGGTTGTTATTGCCGAGGAGGTCGGCGATGCGTGGCCCCGGCCCTGCTGCCTGGTTACTGTTCAAGGAAACGCTGTCCGGTGCCCCCGTGGCAGTCCGTGGCTATACAGGCCCTGACAGGGACTCCCTGGTCGTCGGCTGCCGGACGTACCGTGGTGTGCATGGACAACCGGAATGAGATTCGACAGTTCCTCTCCACCCGGAGGGCGCGGCTCACGCCCGACCAGGCAGGCCTGCCGAACTTCGGCGGTGTCCGCCGCGTCCCCGGCCTGCGCCGCGAAGAGGTCGCGCTGATGGCAGGCATGAGCGTCGAGTACTACACCAGGGTGGAGCGCGGAAGCCTCGCCGGGGTATCGGACGCGGTGTTGGAGGCCATCTCGCGGGCACTCAAACTGAACGAAGCGGAACGCGAACACCTGTTCAACCTCGCCCGCGCGGCCGCACCGGCCACCCGGACACGGCGACAACCCGCACAGAGCATCCATGAGAGCGTGCAGCGCATCCTCGACGGGCTCACGGGCATTCCCGCTTTCGTGCGCAACGGCCGCTTGGACATCGTTGCCATCAACGATCTGGGACGCGCCCTGTACTCCGAAGCGTTCGCGGACCCGATACGGCCCGTGAACTTCGCCCGGTTCGCGTTCCTGAACCCGCGCTCCGAATCGCTGTATCCGGACTGGGACCAGGCCGCGGACACAGCCGTCGCCATGCTCCACACCGAGGCCGGACGGAACCCGCTCGACAAGGCCCTGACCGACCTCATTGGGGAACTATCCACGCGCAGTGAGGAATTCCGGCCACGATGGGCACAGCACAACGTGCGCCTGCACCAGAGCGGGACCAAGACCTTCAGACACCATGTCGTCGGCGACCTGGAGGTACACTACGACGCCCTCGAGCTGCCGGCCGCCCCCGGCCTGACCATGATGACCTACAGCGCCGAGCCCGGTTCCCGGTCCGAGGACGGCCTTCGCCTGCTCGCCAGCTGGGCCGCGACCCCAGCAGAAGAGGAGCCCGCCAACCCGGTCCCGCGAGCCGGAAAACAGCCACACGGCCCGGGTGGACCTGGTTTTCCTCCGGCTGCCGGGGATCGCTGATGATGTCGACCAGGGAGTCGCCGTTGGCCACCACTTTGGTTTCATTTGCTGGCATGGCTGGCTCCCTGAGGCCTTCTGGTCAGCGGCCCGGGTAGACGATGGCTTTGAGTTGTCCGGGTTGTTTGCCGGCGTTGAGTGCGTCTTCGGAGTCGGCGAGGGTGAATTTGCCGGTGACCAGGATGTCGAGGTCTATTTTGCCGTCTGCGATGAGCTGGATGGC
>DATITT010000025.1:0-21701 GCA_035467435.1 Arthrobacter sp.
CGCGGACTCGGTCTTGGCCAGCATCACGCCAAGCAGGCCCGGGGTGCCGCGGAGCCCGGCAAGGTCATCGGCCCAGAAGGGGCTCGTGGCGTCGTTGATCCGGACCCAGGCGCTGCCGCCGGCGGTCAGCCAGTCCACGACGTGCCCGCGGGCGGCGTCCTTCTGCGAGGGGTCCACCGCGTCCTCGATATCCAGGACGATGGCATCCGCGCGGGAGGTGGCCGACTGGTCGAAGAGCTCGGTTTTCATGGCATTGACCAGCAGCCAGGAGCGGGCGATTTCAGCTGGAATGTTGCGTTGGGGCCGGACGGTCCCGGCGGTGGTGGTGGAAGTCATGTATCTACGCTATCCGCCCGGGGGCGTTTGCGGTTAAGCGATCCGGCCCTCCGGGGCGACCATTACGACCAAAATCACGTCCCCGCCCATCCGGCCCGCAGCAAAAGTCGTTTTCAACGCTCATAACGGCCCCTGCGGCTAGCCACTTGGGCGGGGTAGGACGGCGGACGCCTACGGGATGTTGCTGCCGCGCGCCGTTACCCAGAGCCGGTACCACTCGGCCCGGGTCATGCCCGCGGCGACGTCGGCCGCGTCCGCGCAGGCGCGGATGCGGTCCGGCCTGGCGGTGCCGATCACCGGCGCGATTCCGGCCGGGTGCTTCATCAGCCAGCCCAGCAGGACCGATTCCCCGGTTGTCTTTTTCTCCGCGGCCAGCTGCGCCACCAGCCTGGCCGTCGCTTCCTCCGCGGCAGACGGCGCTGCGGCCGGCGCCCCGGTGTAGAGGCCCCGGGCCAGGGACCCGTAGGCCTGCAGGGTGATTCCGTGCCGGACACAGTGCTCCACGGTGCCGTGCGGGAAGCTGTAGTCCGTGCCTTCGGCATGGTTGACCAGCACCGTGCTTTCCAGCCAGGCGCGTTTGAACAGGCTCATCTCCAGCTGGTTGGCGACCACCGGCGTCTCGAGCCGGTCCTGCAGCACCTCGATCTGCGCCCCGGACATGTTGGACACGCCCAGCGCCCGGACCTTGCCCTCGGCCATCAGCTGCCCGACGGCGGAGGCAACCTCAGCGGGGTCCATCAGCGGATCGGGGCGGTGCAGCATCAGCACGTCCACGTAGTCCGTGCGGAGCCGGCCGAGGCTCTCGTTGACCCGGGCCAGGATGGCGTCCCGGCTCAGGTCGTAGTAGGTCTCCAGGCCCTGGTCGTTGAGCCGGATGCCGCATTTGGTTTGCAGCCGGATGCGGTCCCGCAGCCCGGGGGTCTGTGCGAGCACCTCACCAAAGACCGCTTCGGACTTGCCGCCACGGTAGATGTCAGCATGGTCGAACAGGGTGATGCCGGCCTCCAGGGCGGCGTCGACGGCGGCAGCCGCCTCGTCCACGTGCGCGGACGAGTGCGGCTCCGACGACCAGCTGCCGCCCAGGCCCATGCAGCCGTAAATCAGTTCCCGGGCGGGCTGCACGTTCACCGCAGCCAGACGGTGGTGCTGCCGGGCAGGAGGTTTCCGTCCAGCGGTCCGCTGCTGAGCAGCACCGTTCCGGCGGGCAGCTCAACGGGTTCGTTGCCGAAGTTGGTCACGGTCTGCCAGCCACCGGGGCGGCTGAAGTGCAGCACTTCGGGGCTGGCCGTGCTGTGCCATTCCAGCTCTTCCGCGGCCTGCAGCTCCCGGCGCAGCTTCAGCGCCTGGCGGTAGAACTCCAGCGTCGAACCCTCCACGCCGTCCTCGGCGGCAACGGCGTAGCGGCCGAACCACGCCGGCTGCGGCAGGTGCGCCCCGCCGTCGCCGAAGCCGAAGGAGCTGCCCTCAGCGGCCCAGGGCAGCGGCACCCGGCAACCGTCACGGCCGATCTCCACGCCCTTGTTGCGGAAGAAGGTCGGGTCCTGCCGCTCGGCGTCGGGGATGTCCGCGACTTCCTGGAGCCCCAGCTCCTCGCCCTGGTACAGGTACGCGGACCCCGGCAGCGCCAGCATCAGCTGGGTGGCCGCGCGGGCACGGCGCAGTCCGAGCTCGACGTCGAGCTCCCCGGACGGGGCGCCGGCCAGCAGCCAGCCCTTGCCGTCCTGGCCCTTGGCGTGCATGCCGCCGCCGCTGGGCAGCCCGTAGCGCGTGGCGTGGCGGACGACGTCGTGGTTGGAGAACACCCAGGTGGAGGAGGCGCCGGACTCGGTGGCCTCGGCGAGGTTGCGGGTGATGATTTCGCGGAACTCGTCGGCGTCGAAGTCGGCCTGCAGGAGGTCGAAGTTGAACGCCTGGCCCAGTCCCTCCGGGCTCGCGTAGCGGCCGCGGCGGCTGGCGTGGACCCAGGCTTCGGCGACCGCGGTGCGCGGCGGGTTGTATTCGTTGAAGACCTCGCGCCACTCAACGTAGATCTCGTGGACCTCGTCGCGGTCCCAGAACGGGTGCGAGCCGTCGTCGAAGCCGTCGGTGCCGCTGTTGGCCTCGCTGAGCTCGACCTTGGACAGCAGCGGCTCGGTGAGGTCCTTGGTCAGGGCGTGCGCGACGTCGACGCGGAAGCCGTCCACGCCGCGGTCGGACCAGAAGCGCAGGGTCTTGAGGAAGTCGTCGCGGATTTCCCGGTTGGACCAGTTCAGGTCCGGCTGTTCCGTGGCGAAGATGTGCATGTACCACTGGCCGGGGGTGCCGTCCGGTTCGGTGATGCGTTCCCAGGCCGGGCCGCCGAACACGGATTCCCAGTCCGACGGCGGGATCTCACCGTTCTCGCCCTTGCCGTCACGGAAGATGTAGCGTTCCCGCGCATCGGAGCCCCGGGGGGACGCGAGGGCTTCCTGGAACCAGGCGTGGCGGTTCGAGGAGTGGTTCGGGACGATGTCGGCGATCAGCTTGATGCCGGCGGCGTGCAAAGCGGCGGACATCTCGGCGAAGTCCTCCAGCGTCCCCAGCTTGGGGTCGACGTCGCGGTAGTCATCGACGTCGTAGCCGCCGTCCGCGAGGGCTGAGGGGTAGAACGGGCTCAGCCAGACGGCGTCGATCCCGAGTTCCTTCAGGTAGGGGACCTTCGCCGTGATGCCCTTGATGTCACCGAGTCCGTCGCCGTTGGAGTCGGAGAAGCTGCGCGGGTAGATCTGGTACACGGACGCCTGGCGCCACCAGTTGGGGTCGGCGGCGAGATCGGAACCGGACAGGGTTGCCAGCGTGGCGGTGTTGGACAAGGGATGATCCTTCGGGTTCGGAGCGGTGCTTCTGATAATTTAGATACAAGCTAAATATATTGCCGGATCAATTATGGGTCCGGACTCACGGGGAGGTCAAGATTCTGATGCCGCACGCAGCCGCCGCCACGCCCCAGCTGCTGCGCCGGGTCAATGCCCGCTCCGTACTCGGCGCCATCCGGGCCACGGACGTGGCCACCGGGACCGAGCTGATGGCCCGGACCGGGCTGACGCGGGCATCGGTCATCGCCGTCTGCGAGGACCTGATCCGGCGCGGCTGGATCCGTGAACTGGGGGCAGGCGACGAGGAACAGCCCGGGAGTCCGCGCAAGGGGCGCCCGGCCCGGCGCTTCGAGCTCAACAGCGGCGCCGGGTTTGTGCTGGGCCTCGACATCGGGGCGGCCACCACCACCGCGGCGGTCGCGGACCTCCGCGGCACCATTCTCGGCCGTTCCAGCGAGAGCTTCCGGGCCATCGACATCCCCGCGGAGGAGCGGATCGACGTCGTCGACCGTGCCTGCCGGCGGGCGCTGTCCGCCGCCGGGACCGGCCCGGACAAGGTCCTGGCCGTTGGTGCGGGCATCGCCGCCCCCGTGGACCGTGACGGAAATGTGCTGGTCGCCCAGCATTTCTGGAGCCTGTTCGACGTCGGGCTCCGCGCGGCGCTGAAGGATCTGCATGGCTGGACGGTGCTGCTGGAGAACGACGCGAACCTTGCCGCCCTGGGCGAACGCTGGCGGGGTTCCGGCTCCGGCGTCGACGATCTTGTGGTGCTGCTGGCCGGCGAACGGCTGGGCGCCGGGGTGATGGAGTCCGGGCGGCTGCTGCACGGCCGCAGCGGCGCCGCCGGCGAAATGGGGTACCTGGACCTCGTGGAGGGCGTCGGCTCCAGCGACGGCATCGCCAGCCTGGCCCGGCAGTGGTCCGCAGCCGACGGCGGTCCCGCCGCGGGCGGCGAGGCGAGCGCCCGCCGTGTTTTTGAGGATGCCGCCGCCGGGGATCCCGCCGCGCTGGCCATCCTGGCGCGCATCTCGGACCGGATGGCACGGGTCATCGCCTCCGTGGCGAGCTTTCTGAACCCGGAGCAGGTGGTGATCGGCGGGGCGGTGGCCGAATCCGCCGGAGTGCTCCTGCCGGGCATCACGGCCCTGCTCCCCCGGTTCACGGCGACTCCCCCGCGCGTGACGGTCTCGCCCCTGGGCGATGCGATTGTCACCGTCGGCGCCGTCCGGCATGCCCTGGATTACGTCGAGGCGAACGCGCCTGAGCTGGAGCTGAAGCCCGCACGGTAGGGCGTTCACCACGGCATGGCGGGGTGCACGGTTTGGCGGGGTGCAGGGGCCTTCCTCAGGATTAGGCAAGGATTCGCCAGTGGAGACGCAGGTTTGGTGCAGGTTCCCGTTTCTGGCGGCGCGCCGTCCCTAGACTGACCTCAATTCCCGGTCTCCCGGCCGTCCTGCTGTGCATTCAGTGGGGCGGCGGTCTCATGAAAGACAAAACGTGAACTCAATACGGAAGACGACGGCGCTGCTGGCAGCGTTTGTTGTTACCCTCGCCTCGCTCACCGCTGTGACGCTGTCACCGGCTCTTGCTGATCCGGCGCCCGCGTCGACAGCGTCAGTCACGGCCACGCCGACGGCCTCGCCCCCGCCCACAACGACGGCGCCAGCCACGCCGTCGCCCGGTCCGACGGGGACCACGGCACCCCCGGCAACGGCGGAATCCCTGACGAATCCTGAGCCGCTGTTCACGGAGGTCTATGGCGGCAGCAACCCCACCTCCAGCCAAGGCCACGGGGCCGAGGAACACGGGCCAAAGGGCGCCGAACAGCACACGGCAGCCACCGAGGCCTATTCCCTCGCCCGGAGCGGCGATATCAAGGTGAAGCTGGTCATGGTCCAACTGGCAGACAAGAAGGCGGCCATCTCGGAGGCGGCCGCCCGGGCCGCCATCCAGACCAGCAGCGCATACTGGCAGGCCATGTCGAACGGCCGGCTGTCCATGAGCGTCGCGACCGTCGAAAACAGGTCGAGCACGGCAACCTCCACCCAGAGTTATTCCGCGATGATGAACACGATCGCCGGCGAAATCGGCTGGGTCCCCAGTTCTTACACGGCGCTGGTGGTCTTCGTGTCCTCGCCGACGTTGTCCGCTGGGGCCTATGGCGCGGGCTGGAGCTACAACGGGACAAGCGGACGCGTCCTCATGCCGCTTCCGGCAACGCTGACCAAGAGCGTGCTCACGCACGAATTCGGGCACGTCCTGGGGCTGATGCATGCCAGCCGGCTCCGGTGTGGGAACGGAGCGGTCGACACCGCCAGCACCGCGAACGGATCGTTCGCCAACAGCACGTGCAGCATCGAGGAGTACAAGGACAACCTTGACCTGATGGGGGTGTCACAGACCAGCCAGCCGGTGGTCAGCTCCCCCATTTATGAGTTTGGCGGATTCGGTTCCGGCAACGAGATCAGGAACCTTGGAAAAGCCGTGGGCAAGAACTTCTACCAGTTGAAGGCCTGGGGAAGCGCGGACGACTACCGTGGCCTCAAGTTCACGGATCCCGTCAGCGGCGAGACCTACTACGTGGAGCTTCGCCTTCCGGTGGGCAACGACTCGGTAACGGCCGTGAACGGCAACCGCGGCGTCAAAGTTGTCCAGGGTATCGGCGCAGGCTCCATTGCGTTGCAGCCCAGCACCACCACATTCATCGGCCTCTACAGCTCCAACCAGACCTGGCAGGCCGGCCAGACGTTCACCACCCACGCCGGCACCCGCGTGACGATCGACTGGATCTCAAGTTCCGCTGCCGGGATCACGATTGAGTCAACGGCCACAACGGCGGCAAAAGCCATCGAGTCTGTCGCATCCACCACAACCTCCCTGGGAAGCGCCACGTCCGGCGTCATCTGTGGCTTGCGGAACAGCGGCTGTTACCAGGCGTTCCAGTACGGCAGCATCCACTACGCTCCGGGCATCGGCGCTTACGCCACCGCCGGCGCCATCCGCACCGCTTGGGCGGCTCAGGGATTCGAAACCGGCAAACTCGGCTATCCTGCCGGCAACGAAGTCTGTGGCCTGACCGGCGGCGGCTGCTACCAGGCTTTTGAGAACGGCTCCATCCACTACGCCCCCGGCGTGGGCGCGTATGCCACAGTGGGAGCGATCCGGGCCACCTGGAGCGCGCTGAGCTTCGAAACAGGCAAACTCGGCTATCCCACCGGAAATGAAGTCTGTGGCCTGACCGGCGGCGGCTGCTATCAGAGCTTCCAGAAGGGCACTATCCACTACGCCCCCGGCGTCGGCGCCTTCGCCACGTGGGGAGCGATCCGGGACACCTGGGGAAAACTGGGCTTTGAAAAAAGCAAACTGGGCTACCCCGTAGCCCACGAATCCTGCGGCCTGACCGGCGGCGGCTGCCACCAGACCTTCCAGAACGGCACCATCCACTACGCCACCGGCGTCGGCGCCTTCGCCACGTGGGGAGCCATCCGGGACACCTGGGGAAAACTGGGCTCTGAAAAAAGCGCACTGGGCTACCCCGTGGCCCACGAAACCTGCGGCCTGACCGGCGGCGGCTGCGCCCAGGCCTTCCAGAAGGGCGCTATCCACTACGCCCCCGGCATCGGAGCCTACGCCACGTGGGGACCCATCCGCACGACGTGGGCCGCTCTGTCCTTTGAAAGAGGAAAACTCGGCTACCCCACCAGCAATGTAAACTGCGGCCTGCCCGGCAGTGGCTGCTACCAACTTTTCCAGGGCGGCACCGTCCACAGCAGCCCCGGCAGCGGAACCTACGCCACCTGGGGAGCGATCCGGGACACCTGGGGCGCGCAGGGCTTCGAAAGAGGAAAACTCGGCTACCCCACGGGCAATGAAATCTGCGGCCTGACCGGCGGCGGTTGCTCCCAGGCATTCCAGAACGGCGCGATCCATTACTCGCCCGGACTTGGCGCCCACGCTACCGGCGGACCTACCCTCGCCACCTGGCGCGGGCTGGCCTCCGAGAAGGGGAAACTCGGCTACCCCGCCAGCGGCGAGGTCTGCGGCCTCCCCGGCGGCGGCTGCTACCAGCAGTTCCAGGGGGGAACCATCCACTCCGCCCCCGGTGTGGGCGCCTTTGCCACCTGGGGAGCGATCCGGGGCACCTGGGGTGCGCTTGGATTCGAGCGGGGGAAACTCGGCTACCCGGTGTCCAACGAGATCTGCGGTTTGATCAATGGCGGCTGCTACCAGGCGTTCCAGGGCGGGACCATCCACTACGCACCTGCGGTCGGCGCCTCCGCCACATGGGGTGCGATTCGAAACACCTGGGGTGCCCTGGGCTTCGAAAGAGGGAAACTTGGCTACCCCGCCGGCAATGAAGTCTGCGGCCTGGCCGGCGGCGGCTGCAGCCAGAAGTTCCAGAACGGATCCATCAACTGGTCACCCGTTCACGGGATCTCCGTGGTCCCTTAGGAAACCAGGCGGTGAGCGGCGGGATGATGCATCCGCCGCTCACCGCCGGCTCGTTGCGGGCTAGTTACGGGCCATGAGGGCCGCCGCGATGGGCAGGCTGCCGTCCCGGAACTCGATAGTGCGGCGGACGGTCGAGGGCAGCCCCAGCACGGCCGCGGCGCCAAGGGCAACATTGGCGCGGGAGGTTTCGGTGCCGTCCCAGGGCGCGTCGGCCTTGACGTCAATCATTCCTTTACCGGGGCCGTCGGTGAGCGCTCCAGGACCCAGAATCGTCCAGTCAAGATCCATGCCGCGAAGATAGGCATCCGCGGCGGCCTTGGCCTCGGCGTAGGCAAAGAACCCGTCCTCCTCGGGAACGCCGTGGTCAGGCCCGGCACCGAGGTAGGACACCATGACGTACCGCTCGACGCCGGCTTCCGCCGCCGCGTCCATGGAACGGATGGCTGCGTCACGGTCCACGGCGTAGGTGCGCTCGGGGGCGCCTCCCCCGGCGCCAGCCGACCAGACGACGGCGTCGTGACCGCGGAGGGCCTCGGCGAGCTCCACCGTCGTCGAGTGTTCAACGTCCAGGACCACCGGGGTGGCGCCGGTCGCGGCGACGTCTTCACCGTGTTCCGGATTGCGGATGAACGACGTCACGTGCTGCCCGTCCGCTGCGAGGATCCTGGAGAGTTCCAAAGCCACCTTGCCGTGGCCACCGATGATTCCGATTCGTGTCATGGACCCATTGTGTCCGAACCGTCCCGCCATTGGCGAAGTGCCGCACTCACGTCCTCTGCCCGGCTCACCACCGGCAGTTCGATTGTTCCCTGATGAAAGCCGGGTGGATAGTATGATCAACAGTTTGCAGATCTCAAGGTGAGGGCCCCATGACGTTATCCGCGGCCGCTCCCACATCTACCGCGGCGACAACAAAGACCAAGCGCTTGGACATCCAGGGGCTGCGGGCAGTGGCCGTCCTCGCCGTCATCACCAACCACGTGTTTGGCTTTCCCGCCGGCGGGTTCGTGGGCGTCGATATCTTCTTCGTTATTTCGGGTTTCGTCATCACCAGCCTCATGCTTCGGGAACACGGGCTCACCGGACGCATAGACTTCATCAAGTTCTACAAGCACAGGGTCCGGCGGATCCTTCCGGCTTCCACGCTCACGTTGGTGGTGACCGTCGCCCTATCAGCGTTCATTTATCTCCCCGGACGGGTCCAATCCGTTGTAACGGACGCTTTCTGGGCGCTGGTGTTCGCCGGAAACTGGCGGTTCGCCAGCGTTGGAACCGACTATTGGGCTGAAGACACGCCGGCGTCCCCACTTCAGCACTTCTGGTCCCTGGGGGTGGAGGAGCAGTACTATCTCGTCTGGCCGGCTGCAGTAGCGGCGGTTCTTCTCATCGCCGGCGCCACCCGCATGTCAGCCAGGGTCCTCCTTACGCTGACCCTGTCCGGGCTTGTGGTGTTCTCGTTCGTATGGTCAGTCCATGAGACAGCGACGAGCCCCGCCTGGGCCTATTTCTCTACCCCCGCCCGGGCCTGGGAGTTGGGCGCCGGCGCCCTGGTGGCACTGGGTTCCGCCGCCTTCGCTCGCATTCCGCGGAGGTTAGCGGACCTTCTCGCGTGGGCCGGACTCTGCGGAATTGCAGTCAGTTTCGTGGTCATCACGAAAGAGACGGCCTTTCCCGCGCCTTGGGCTGCCGTTCCCGTGCTGGCAACTGCGTTGGTCATCATTGCAGGCACTGGCGCCCCGGCCCCACGACTGGCGCCGTTGACCAACAGACCGATGCGCTACGTGGGCGATATCTCCTTTTCCCTCTACCTATGGCATTTTCCCGTCGTTGTGCTTCTAGCGGTGCTGATGCCCCAGAAAGGGTGGCTCTTCTATGCCCTGGCAGTCTCGGTCACCACGGTGCTTTCCGTCCTCTCCTACCATTTCGTTGAACAGCGCGTACTCAAGTCCACGTGGCTGAGCACCGACGGTGGAGGCGAGAAGCCGCAGTCCACCCGCCCCCTTGAGGCCCCAGGACGCCGCAGGATGCGCCTGGGCGTTGTCGCCGCTGTCACCGTGGGCGTGGTGTCGTTGGGCTCCACACTCGCCATGCAGTCCGGCGTCGGGGGTTCCGTCAACTCCCCGCCCTCGCCGGGGGCGCTGCCGGCCCCGGGCCCCGGAATGGACCAGACCGAACTCACGGCGCGGCTCGACGAAGCGCTGGGCAGCAGCGACTGGCCCGCTTTGACACCCCCGGTCGACACCATTCTTTCTGACACGCGTCCCGACGAGGACAATGCCGGCTGCGGCCATACCGACCTGGTCACGCCGGACTGCGCCTGGGATAACGGCAAACGACAAACCGTCGTCGTGCTCGGTGACTCAACCGGGATCACCCTGCTCCCGACGGTGCGGGCTGCCCTGGGCGATGCCTACAACGTCAGGGGCATGACCATGGCAGGCTGCGCCGCGGTCGACGTCCAGGTGAAGGCGGACACGCCCCGGTTCGCGGCCGACTGCGATCAGTTCAAGGCCGATTCCGTTCGGGCGATCAACCAGTTGAAGCCCGCCATGGTCCTGATTTCAAGCACGCCCGAGATACTCGCCCATTTGGCCTCCGGGGTCCCTGAGGACCGGGGCGGGTCGGAGTGGAGGCAGGGCACCATGAATGTGTTGAGTGCCTTGGAACCGAGCGGCGCCCGGCTGATCGTCGTAACGGCGCCCCCGCTGGGCAAGCCGCCCGTTGAATGCGCGACACGCTTCAGCAACCCAAGGGACTGCGAATACAGCGTCCCGCCAAGTCATCGTCTGACAGCCGAGGCCATGCGGGAAGCCACCGCGACGGCGGGGGCAGGGTTCATCGACACGCGGACATGGTTCTGCTCTGGAAGCAGATGTCCCGCCTTCATCGGAGAAACACCGCTCAAACGAGACGGTATTCACACCACCAGGCAATTTGCCGTCCTTCTGGCCGGGGTCCTCAAAGATGCCGTTGCGGCAACGCAGGAATAGTGCAGATCGGGTAAGCGTGAAAGAGAAAATCAATCCCTGGGACGTTGCGCGGCTGCTCGTTCCCCTGTTCATCGCTGCTTTTCTCTTTCGTCAAGCCCTGCAGGATGGCCTGGATCTCAGGGTGTACTGGGCGGCGGCCCGGGAGTTCATCTCGGGAGGAGAGCTCTACGCTCCCGGGCTGCCCGGTACGCCCTACGGAGGGATGGCGTTCACCTATCCCCCTTTCGCCGCCGCAGTGCTCTCTCCGATGGCTTTGCTGCCCGTTCAGGCCGCATTGGTGCTTCAGGCCCTCAGCAACCTCGTGATCGCGGCGATTATCGGTACCGTGGTCACGCAGTATCTGGTCCACCGGAGCGTCGCCAGGACTCCGGGTGGACCGGCGCAGTTCCTGATTGCTTCCCTGTTCATCACCGGGCTGTTCCTGCTGCTGGGGCCGTGGCGCAACTCACTGGGAGTTGGACAGATCAACCCGCTGCTGATGGTGCTGATTCTGCTCGATCTGCTGGGCTCAACGCGTCGCCACCCGAATGGATTCGTGCCCCGCGGTGTCCTCACTGGCATCGCGGCCGGGCTCAAGCTCACTCCCCTGGTGTTCCTGCTCTATTTCGTCGTCCGGGGCGACTTCAAGAGCGCTGCCCGCATGGCTGCCACCTTTGTGGCGACCGTGGGTCTGATGGCGCTGCTGGCACCGTCCCTGTCCGCTCAGTACTGGCTCTCCGCGCTTCAGGACACCAGCCGCGTCGGAACCCTGGCACGGTTCGAGAACATCTCACTTCGAGGGTTCCTTGCCCGCCTCCCCCTTGATTCCGGCACCGCAAGCGCCTTGTGGATTGTGGCGTCACTGGCGGTAACTGTCATGGCAGCAATCGTTATCTACAGGATGCGCCGACTTGAAGACCAGTGGGTGCCGGTGTCCGCTGCGGCGCTGGTGATGCTCCTGGTCTCCCCCGTCTCGTGGAGTCATCACTGGGTCTGGGTCGCCGCAATCGTCCCCGCAATGATTGGCCGGTATGTACAGACCACCCCACAGCCGTTCAGGTGGCTCCGATTCCTTCGATCCTGGCCGGGCGCCCTGTCCGTAGTGCTGGTGGCCTCATTCGCCCTGCAGGCGCCCGAGGCCGCGATTCTGTCCGGCTCCCCGGCACCGTACGCGGGGATCTCAACGTTCTCGGAGTTTGTTGTTCAGTTCGGCATTTTCGGGGGCGTCCTCATCCTTGCCTGGTACGCCACGCTGACGGTTCCCGGCACCACAGCAGCCGCCGCCGTCCTGGACCGGAGGCCCACCGCCGCACCATGAGACGAAGGGGCACAGGCTTAAGACAAAAGGACCCCGCAGGCTGGGCCTGAGGGGTCTTTCTGTAGCGGCGGGGAGGCTCGATCTCCCGACCTCACGATTATGAGTCGTGCGCTCTAACCAACTGAGCTACGCCGCCATAAATGAGGAAAACCTGCGCTAAGCCGGTCAAAAACCGCCTTGACACAGGCCCTCATTCAGAGCCCCCCACCGGAATCGATCCGGTGACCTCGTTCTTACCAAGAACGCGCTCTACCACTGAGCTAGGGGGGCAACGAGTAAATACTTTACCGGAAGATTCCGCTCCCAACAAATCGGCGACCGGACGGTCCCGACTGCGTCAAAATCGGCGGAAATCCGGGGTCCCGGGGGCCTGGTGATCCCCCGCGGGCGGCCCGGCGGCACCGCCGGGTGCGCGGATGTGACCAAGGGAACTTAAACCAGAACGGGCCGGCTGGTGGGCCGGCCCGTCCTGAGGGTGTTGCAGTGCCTAGCGGCTGGTGGTTACCACTTGGTGCGCGGCTTGCGGGCCGCGTCGGTGCCTACGCCGCGTTCGTTGCGGTCGCTGAAGGAGCGTCCGCCACGGTCAGCGGAGGACCGCTCGCCGTCGTTCTTGCGGAATTCCCGCTTGAAGCCGCCGTTGCCCTTGAAGTTGCCTCCACGGTCGCCGCCGCCGGAGTAGCCGCCGCGGTCTCCGCCGCGGCTGGCACCCTGGCCGCCACCCTGGTAACTGCCGCGCTCCCCGGAGGGCTTGCGGCCGTTGTCCAGCTCGAGGTGGATCAGCTCGCCGCCGATCCGGGTGCGGGACAGGGCCTTCAGCTGGTCGGCGCTCAGGTCCGCCGGGAGCTCCACGAGGGAGTGGTCGGCGCGGATGTCGATGCCGCCGATCTGGGCCGAGGAGATGCCGCCTTCGTTGGCAATGGCGCCAACGATCGAACCCGGCATGACGCGCTGACGGCGTCCGACGGCGATCCGGTAGGTGGCGTTGCCCTCGGTCAGGCCGCGGGTCGGGCCGCGGGAGCCGAAGCCGTCCTTGGCGCGCTCGCGCTTCTGGTATTCAGGAGCAGCGGGCAGTTCCTTGACCAGCAGCGGCTGGCCGCCCTGGGCCATCACTGCCAGTGCGGCAGCGATTTCCGCGGCCGGAACGTTGTGCTCTTCCTCGTACGAGGCGATGAGGTCGCGGAACGATGAAACATCCTCGGAGGAGAGGGTCTCGGTGATCTTTTCCGCGAACTTGCCCAGGCGCAGGGTGTTGACCGACTCGGCGGTGGGCAGGTGCATCTGCTCCACCGGCTGGCGGGTCGCCTTCTCGATGGACCGCAGCAGGTACTTCTCCCGCGGCGTCATGAAGAGGATCGCGTCGCCGGAACGGCCTGCACGGCCGGTGCGGCCGATGCGGTGCACGTAGGACTCGGTGTCGTGCGGGATGTCGTAGTTGACCACGTGGCTGACGCGCTCGACGTCAAGGCCGCGGGCCGCGACGTCGGTGGCGACCAGGATGTCGATCTTGCCGTCACGCAGGGCCTCGACCGTACGCTCGCGCTGCTGCTGCGGGATGTCGCCGTTGATGGCGGCGGCCAGGAAGCCCCGTGCACGCAGCTTGTCGGCGAGGTCCTCGGTGGCCATCTTGGTCCGGACGAAGGCGATGACGCCTTCGAACGGTTCGACCTCGAGGATGCGGGTCAGCGCGTCGAGCTTGTGCGGGCCCATGACCTGCAGGTAACGCTGGCGGGTGTTGGCGCCCGTGGTGGTCTTGGACTTGACCTGCACCTCGGCCGGGTTGTTCAGGTACTGCTTGGACAGCCGGCGGATCTGGCTCGGCATCGTGGCGGAGAACAGGGCAACCTGGCGGCCCGCGGGGGTCTGCTGGAAGATCTGCTCCACGTCTTCGGCGAAGCCCATGCGGAGCATCTCGTCAGCCTCGTCCAGTACCAGGTACTGGAGTTCGGACAGGTCGAGGGAACCCTTGGAGATGTGGTCGATCACGCGGCCGGGAGTACCGACAACAACCTGGGCGCCGCGGCGCAGGCCGTTGAGCTGGGGGCCGTAGGCGGAGCCGCCGTACACCGGGAGGACGGTGAAGTCGTCGATGTGCTTGGCGTAGGAGGTGAAGGCCTCGGCGACCTGAAGGGCCAGCTCACGGGTCGGAGCGAGCACCAGGGCCTGGGTCTTGCGGGACGGGCCGTTGAGGTCGTGGAGCTCGGCCAGACGGGACAGCGCCGGTACTGCGAATGCTGCAGTCTTACCGGTGCCGGTCTGGGCCAGGCCCACGACGTCGCGGCCTTCGAGCAGCAACGGGATGGTTGCTGCCTGGATCGGGGACGGCTTCTCGTAGCCAACGTCCTGCAGGGCTGCCAGGACGCGGCCGTCGATGCCGAGGTCGACGAACTTGACGCCTTCATCTTCGGCGTCTTCTTCCTTCGCGGGGGCAGCTTCCTTTGCCGGGGCAGCTTCCTTCGCGGGGGCAGCCGCGGCTTCGGTCTGGGTGTCGGCCTGCGGAGCAGCTTCGGCAGCAGCCGGAGCGTCGTCGTTCGCAGGAGCCTCGGTGAATACCGGGGCGGAGCCGGCTGCGGGGGCAGCCGTTTCAGAAGTCTCGACGTCGATCTGGACAGTTTCGGTTTCGACGGAGTTGTTCTGATTTTCGGGCATAGGTGAAATATCCTCATCCATAGGGGCCAAGCGGCACAACCCGAGGTGAGCGGAGCCGCAGTACGCGTGACCGAAAACGCCGGGCATACTTTGACCGGCCGGTCACATAGAAGCCCGGCGCTTTCGCAATCCCGTGGCAGGACTTCCCGCTGCATCTCTTGGCTGCTATCCCAGCAGTCTGTACAGCGTTTTCTTTAGCCGGCTCTCCCTATGAAAATGCCCGCATCTCAATTGCGCGGGCCCCAACACTTACCAGTCTTGCCTCAAGAATTGGGCAGGAAATAAGGGATTTCCGGAGTGGGGGATAGTTCAATTGTAGGGCATGGATCCGCCCATGGGTAACTCAGGGGCCCACCAGGGCGGTGAGCTTGCGCACACGGGCACCCGTTCCGCTACACCCCGAGGCGGCGCTGAAGCTTCGCGAACTCCCCCTGGTACTCGGGCTGGAGGCGGATCTCGCCGTCGGCGTCGGCGTCCCGCAGGGCCTCCATGTCCTCGACCGTGGGGTCGCTGAACCATTTGCCGATGGTCACCCCGTGGGTGGGGACGAAGATCCGGTGGAGGTGGTCGCCGGCCTGGATGCTGCCCACCCGCACCACCCGCAGATAGGTCCCCACCCGCCCGGCCTCGCCGAACCGCTTGACCCAGTGCGGCTCATGCATCCGGCGCTGGAAAGTCGCGCAGGGCGTGCGGGGCGAGGTCACCTCGACTTCGACGTCGAGTCCGATCTTCCAGCGTTCGCCGATGACGGCATGGGTGGCGCTGATGCCGGCAAGGCGAAGGTTCTCGCCGAAGATCCCCGGCGGCAGTTCACGGCCGAGCTCCGCGGCCCAATAGTCGGCGTCGTCCTGGGAGTAGGCGTACAGCGCCTGGTCCTCACCGCCGTGGTCGACCCTGCTGGCCTGGACGTCACCGCGCAGCCCGAGCCTGTGCACCCTGACCGGCCCGGCCACGGCCCGCTTGTCGATCGCTGTCACGCCCACGCTTCCGGGGTCGGCCAGCAACTGGTGTACGCGGCAGACGGCAAGCACAGAAGCGGTGTCCATGGCACCAGTGTAGGCCTGGGCCCCCGGGGCCGCCCACGGGACATGTGCCCCGCGCGCCGCGGAGACCGGGCAGCGCCGAGACTCTGCGGTGCGGAACCCGCGCCGCGCGTGCCCGCCGCCGACCCTGCGCCAAGACCGTAGGATGCTGGAATGAGCAACGAAGCTGATTTTCCCAATGGATCTGAAGGAACAGACGTGTCCGATGTCCTGGCGATCGATTCCCTGCTGAGCGCCGGGGAACTGGCCGTCCGGGAACGGGTCCGCGATTTCACGGAGCAGCGGATCCGTCCCGGCATCGCGGGCTGGTACGACGAGGGGGTCTTCCCGCTGGAGCTGGCCCCCGAGCTGGGGGAACTCGGCGTCCTCGGGATGCATCTCGAGGGCTATGGCTGCCCGGGCCGCTCCGCCGTCGAATACGGACTGGCGGCGATGGAACTGGAAGCCGGCGATTCCGGGATCCGGACCTTCGTCTCCGTGCAGGGTTCGCTGGCCATGACAGCCATCCACAAGTGGGGCTCCGAGGAGCAGAAGCAGGAGTGGCTCCCCCGGATGGCCGCCGGCGAGCTGATCGGCAGCTTCGCGCTGACCGAGCCCACCGCCGGCTCGGACCCGGCTTCCATGAAGACTTTCGCCCGCCGCGACGGCTCCGGCGATGACGCCGGCTGGGTCCTGGACGGCACCAAACGCTGGATCGGGCTCGCCTCGGTGGCCGACGTGCTGGTGGTGTGGGCGATGACCGACGATGGTGTCCGCGGCTTCGTGGTCCCCGCCAGCACCCCCGGGGTCACCGCGGCGCCGATCGGACAGAAGCTCTCGATGCGCGCCTCGATCCAGTGTGATGTTGAGTTCGACGGCGTCCGGCTGGGTCCGGAGGCCCTGCTCCCGGCAGCCCGGGGGCTGCGCGGCCCGTTCAGCTGCCTCAACGAGGCCCGCTACGGGATCGCGTGGGGTGCAATGGGCGCGGCCCGGGACTCCTACGAGGCCGCGCTGAAGTACTCGCAGGAGCGGCTGCAGTTCGGCAAGCCCCTCGCGGGGTACCAGCTGACCCAGGAGAAACTCGTGAACATGCTGCTCGAGATCCAGAAGGGCACGCTCCTGGCGCTCCAGCTGGGACGGCTCAAGGATGCCGGGAAGCTCCGGCCCGAGCAGATCTCGCTGGGCAAGCTGAACAACGTGCGTGAGGCTATCGCGATCGCCCGCGAGGCCCGGACCATCCTGGGCGGGAACGGCATCACCCTGGACTATTCGCCGCTCCGGCACGCCGCCAACCTCGAGTCCGTGCGGACCTACGAGGGTACCGACGAGGTCCACACCCTGATCCTGGGCCAGCACATCACCGGGCTGGCCGCCTTCCGCTAATCCCGGGCCGGCCTGCCACGGCTGTGTTCAGCCCCAGCCCGGCCATGCCCGGGGCGGTCAGGCGGAGAAGCCGCCGTCGGCCTTGACCAGCTGGCCCGATACCCACCGGCCTTCGGGCGAGAGCAGGAAGGCCACCGTCCCGGCCACATCCGCCGGGGTTCCGAGCCGGCCGCCGGGCTGCCGCCGGGCGAGTTCTTCGCGCAGCGGCCGGTCCATCCAGCCGGTGTCCACCGGACCGGGATTGAGCACGTTGGCGCTGATCCCCTGCGGCCCGAGTTCCCGCGCAGCCGCGGTCACGATCCGGTCCAGCGCGCCCTTGGACGCGCCGTAGGGCAGGTTGAAGGCGGTGTGGTCGCTGGTCAGGGCCACGATCGCGCCGCCCTCGGCCGGGGCCTGCCGGGCGAACGCCGCGATCAGCTGCCAGCCGGCCCGGGTGTTGACGGCGAAATGCCGTTCGAAGCTCTCCAGGGTCGTGTCGAGGATGCCCGAGTCCACGGATTCGGCGTGGCTGAGCACCAGTCCCTGCAGCGGCCCGGCCTCCGCCGCGATGGCCTCCATCAGCCGGTCCACGGCCTGCGGGTCCTGGAAATCTGCCGGCAGCGCGACGACGGCGGCGCCGGTGGCCTGGAGTTCCGCGGTGAGCCGTCCGACGTCGTCAGGCTGGACCCCCCACGGCATCCGGGCGTCGTAGTCCTGCCAGTAGGTCAGCACGAGGTCCCAGCCGTCGGCCGCCAGCCGGCGCGCGATGCCCGCACCGATCCCCGCCAGCCGGCCGACGCCGGTCACGAGGGCGGTCCTGCGGTGCGCCGGGGGCACGGCCGGGGGCACGGCAGACGGGGGAACGGCAGGCGGGTTGGCTTCCATGCGGACCAGCCTAGCGGCGGGCAGGAAAGCCGGAGACGCTAAGCCCCCTGGCGGAGCGGGGAGCGGGAGGGGCGGTAGGCCAGCGCCCAGTACACCAGCATGGCGATCCCGCAGAGCACGCCGAGGCTCGCCACGGTGAGCTGCCATTGGGCCTGCGGGTCTTTGCCCCATTCGGCCGCCCCTGCCATGACCGACAGGTACTTGGGCGTCAGGTAGAAAGCCAGAGCCGAGAACGCGACGATGATCCACCCGGCGAGGCGCATCCGGCCGTTCCGGGACGGCACCCGGTGGATCGCGAAGCCCATGCAGGGCAGCGCCACGGCCATCCACACCCAGTGGTGGGACCAGGACACCGGGCTGATCAGGAGCATCAGGACGGCGGTGGCGGAGACCGCGACGAAGTTCTCGTCCGCGTCCACCGCCCACGCGATCACGAGCGCGGCAACGGCGGTGAGGGCCAGGGAGAGCACCAGCCACAGCATGCTGGTCAGGCCGGAGTCCGGGAGTCCCAGGTGCAGCAGCAGGCCTTTGAGCGAGAGGTTGTCCACGTACGCCGGCCCGCCGATCCGTCCGGTGTCCGGCAGGATCTTGGTCCAGAAGGTGAGCGAGGCCGTGGGCAGGATGGCCCAGGCCAGGCCGATCGAGCCGAAGAACCCGGCCGCCATCCAGCCGAGGGCCTTGAAATCGCGGCGGACCAGGAAATACAGCCCGAACGCCAGCGGGGTCAGCTTGATCCCGGCCGCGATGCCGATCAGCAGCCCCGCGGGCCAGCGGATCTGCCCGGCCCGGGCTTTCCGGTGGAGCGCGAAGTCGGCAAGGATCAGGCCCATCAGGATGATGTTGATCTGGCCGAAGTCGAAGGTGTCCCGCCAGGGCCCCAGAAGCAGGATCGCTGCGGTGCCGGCCAGGGCCACGGCCCGGAAGCGCCAGTCAGCGAACGCGTTCCGCCAGCTTCCAAGGCGGAAGTAGTGCCGCGCGAGCCAGGCGGACACGATCCCGGCGCCCAGCAGCGCCGTCGTGATAAACACGAGGCTGCCACCGCCCCGGCCCAGAGTCGCCATCGCCGCGAACAGCAGCGCCGCAAACGGCGGGTAGGTGAACGGCAGCCCGTCCCGCGGCGCGTAAAGCTCATTCACGCCGGTTTCTCCGGTCTGCAGCACCCGGCTGCCGCCGTAGAAGTACACCTCGAAGTCGTTCATCAGCGGGGTGTAGGCCGAATACAGCACCACCAGGGCTGCGACGACGGCGAGCGCGCCGGCCGCCGTCGCGAGCCAGCCGCGCAGGGTGGAGGGCGTGGCCCTGGTGGAGGTGGTGCTCACGGGCGCTTAGCCGCCTGAGTTACCGGCCGCAGAGTCAAGCTGCGCGAAGGCCTGCTCAAGGTCGGCGATGAGGTCCTCGACGTCCTCGATGCCGCAGGAGAGCCGGATCAGGTTGACCGGGACGGCGAGTTCGGTGCCCTTGACCGAGGCGTGCGTCATTTCCGAGGGGTAGTTCATCAGGGATTCGATGCCGCCGAGGGACTCCGCCAGGGTGAACACGGAGGTGGACTCGGCCACCTTGCGTGCTGCCGCCTCGCCGCCCTTGAACTGCACGGAGATCATGCCGCCGAACTTCTTCATCTGCTTCCTGGCGAGATCGTGCCCCGGGTGGGACGGCAGTCCCGGGTACAGCACGGCCTCGACCTCGGGGCGCTGGAGCAGCCATTCGGCCACGGCCTGCGCGTTGTCGCTGTGCCGGTCCATCCGGACGCCGAGGGTCTTGAGGCCGCGGGTGGTCAGGAAGGCGTCCATCGGGCCGGACACGGCACCGACGGCGAACTGCACGAAGCCGATCTTCTCGGCCAGCTCCGCGTCGTTGACGATAATGGCGCCGCCGACGACGTCGGAGTGCCCGCCGATGTACTTGGTGGTGGAGTGCACCACGATGTCGGCACCGAGGGCCAGCGGGTTCTGCAGGTACGGCGAGGCGAAGGTGTTGTCCACCACGAGCAGGGCGCCGGCGTCGTGCGCCAGCTTGGCGAGGGCCGCGATGTCGGTGATCTTCATCATCGGGTTCGAGGGCGTCTCCACCCAGACCAGGCGGGTGTTGCTGGCCGCAACGGCCTTCGCGACGGCGTCGAGGTTGGACATGTCCACCGGGGTGTTGCCGATGCCCCACTCCCCCAGCACCCGGGCGATCAGCCGGTAGGTGCCGCCGTAGGCGTCGTTGCCGAGCACGATGTGGTCGCCGGGGCGGGTGAGCGCGCGGATCATGGAGTCCTCGGCGGCGAGGCCGGAGCTGAAGGAGAACGCGGCGGTCCCGCCCTCCAGCGCGGCCAGCTGCTCCTGCAGCGAGTCACGGGTGGGGTTGGTGCCGCGGCCGTACTCGTAGCCGGCGCGCAGCACGCCGATCGCTTCCTGGGCATAGGTGGTGGAGAAGTGCACCGGCGGCACCACGGCCCCGGTGCGCGGCTCGAACGCCTGGCCGGCGTGCACGGCGCGGGTGTTGAAGCCGGGGGTTTTCGCGGTGGAGTTTTCAGGCAAAGACATATGCGTTCCTGTCGGCCGGCGGCCGGCCGCCCCGTGAGGGCGGTCCTGCTGCCGGTTCAGTTGCTGAGGTCAGTTGCGGAGGTCAGTTGCTCAGGTAGGCGAGGAGGTCATGGCGGGTCAGGATCCCCACCGGAGCGCCGACGAACGTCACCATGAGGGTGTCAGCGTCGGAGAGGAGTTCGCGGGCCGTGGTGATCGATTCGAGCGAACCTATCACCGGCAGCCGGGCCTCCATGTGTTCGGAGATTTTGTCCGAGAGTTTGGCCTCGCCGCGGAACAGCTTGGCGGTCAGGGTGCGTTCGTCGACGGCGCCGAGGACCTCGCCCATCACCACGGGCGGTTCCTGGGACAGCACCGGGATGTGCGAGACGCCGTACTCGTTCATGATGTTGATGACGTCGCGGACGCTCTCGTTCGGGTGGATGTGCACCAGATCCGGCAGTTCCCCGGTCTTGGCCTTGAGGATCTCGCCCACCGAGGCTTCGTCGCCGCTGGCCAGGAAGCCGTAGGAGCGCATCCACTGGTCGTTGAAGATCTTGGCCAGGTAGCCGCGGCCGGAATCCGGCAGGATCACGACGACGACGGCGTCGGCCGGCAGGTCCTTGGCGACCTTCAGGGCGGCCACGACGGCCATACCGGAGGAGCCGCCCACGAGCAGGCCTTCCTCGCGGGCCAGCCGGCGGGTCATCTCGAAGGAGTCGGCGTCACTGACGGCGATGACGTCGTCCGGGATGGACTTGTCGTAGTTGGCGGGCCACATGTCCTCGCCGACCCCCTCGACGAAGTACGGCCGGCCGGTGCCGCCGGAGTAGACCGAACCGGCCGGGTCCGCGCCGATGATCCGGACCACGCCGCCGTCGGACTCGGCACGGTGGGCGGAGACTTCCTTGAGGTACCGGCCGGTGCCGGTGATGGTGCCGCCGGTGCCGGCGCCGATCACGCAGTGCGTGATCCGGCCGTCCGTGTCGCGCCAGATTTCGGGTCCGGTGGATTCGTAGTGGCTCGCCGGGGCGGCCGGGTTGGAAAACTGGTCGGGCTTGTAGGCGCCGGGGATCTCGGTGACGAGCCGGTCCGAGACGCCGTAGTAGCTCTGCGGGCTGTCGGGCGGGACGGCGGTGGGCGTCACCACAACCTCGGCGCCGTAGGCCTGGAGCACGGCCCGCTTGTCCTCGCCGACCTTGTCCGGCACCACGAAGATGCACCGGTACCCCTTCTGCTGGGCCACGAGGGCCAGCCCGACGCCGGTGTTGCCGGAGGTGGGTTCCACGATGGTGCCGCCGGGCAGGAGCTTGCCGGTGCGTTCGGCCTCCTCGATCATCTTCACCGCGATGCGGTCCTTGATGGAACCG
>DATITT010000026.1:0-11592 GCA_035467435.1 Arthrobacter sp.
GGCGTCTTCACCCAGGACCTGATCGACACCTGGATCGAGTACAAGTACGAGAACGAGATCCGTCCGCTCTCGCTGCGCCCGAACCCGTACGAGTTCGAGCTGTACTACGGCGTCTAAGTAGAGGCTGTCCCCCGGGACTGCACGACGGCGGCCCCCACCTCTCGGTGGGGGCCGCCCCTCTTTAAGCTGTGGCCGCCCGCAGACGGGCTCAGCGCTTCCCGTACTTCCTGTGCACAGCCTGCTTGCTGACGCCGAGACACGTTGCGATGGCTTCCCACGACAGGCCCGCCCGGCGCGCACGCAGTACCATTTCCGTCTCGGTACGGGCGACTTCCTTGCGCAGCGCGGCCACCTCGTACAGCGCCTCCGCCGGGCCCTTCCCGTCCATCGAACCGATCAGTGTTCTCACCGCGCACCTCCCTGGGTCAACATTAGTTGACGCCCGGACCAGCGTCAACGAGGTTGCCCCCGGGCGCCTTTAGAACCCCCGGTAGAACGTCCGCTGCGGGCCGGCGTCACCGCCCAGGTACTGGCCGCGATCCTCGAAGCCGGCCTTGCGGTAGGCAGCCTGCCCGGCAGGATTCTGTTCGTTGACCGAGAGCACAACGCCGGCCTGCCCGCCGCCGAGGGCGGCCGTCAGCTTCGCGGCAGCCCGCACGGCGGCCTCTGCTGCCAGCGTGCCCAGCCCCTTGCCCTGCTGCCGGCGGTCGATGAGGAAGCCGCGCAGCAGCCAGACCGAGTCATCGTCCGCCCAGCCGGCCAGGGTCGCGGCTCCGGTCTGCAGCGTCAGGATCCCGACAGCGGATCCGTCAACATCAATCGCGAAGGGGTGCCGGGAATCCTCTTCCAGCCCGATCAGCACCATCCGCAGCGGATCGCCGACGAACCTCCGCTGGTCGTCCAGGACCTCGAGTTCGGCAATCTCCCCCAGCTTGATGGCGCGCGCGTCGTCGTCGAGGTCCTTCAGCGGCAGCAGCCACACGTGTTCAGCCATAAAGGAAGCCTACCCACGCCGGCGCCTCCCCCGGCTCCGGGGCCTGCACTCAGCTCAGAGTGCCGCGTCCTTCGGCGGTCCGGCCGGGTCCATCCAGAAGACTTCCCACAGATGGCCGTCCGGGTCCTGGAAGCTGTGGGTGTACATAAAACCGTAGTCCTGGGCCTCCTCGGACGGGGTACCGCCGGCGGTGAGGGCCGTTCGGACCAGCTCGTCCACGGCCTCGCGGCTGTCCAGTGAGAAGGACATAATCGCCTCGGTGGTGCTGCGGGCGTCAGCGAGCGGTTTGGACGTGAAGGTCTTGAAGTAGTTCTCCACCAGAAGCATCACAAACGCGTCGTCGTTGATGATCATGCACGTGGCGTTCTCATCGGTGAAGTCGGGGTTGAAGGAAAACCCCAGCGCGGTGAAGAACCCGACCGTTTTGTCGAGGTCCTTCACGGGGAGATTCAGGAACATCTGCTTGGCCATGGGCCCAAACTAGCACCGGCGCCCGGTACGTGTCAGCCCTTGACGGCCACTGCCGGATCCCCGCCACGGTCCCGCCGGATCCCGGCGGACCCGGTGGGTCCCGGCAGGACAACGCTACTGGCCGTAGAAGACCCGCTCGAACACACCCCGGGCCCGGCGGCTAAGCCGCAGGTAGTCCTCCTCGAGCGCGGCTGCGTTGCCCTGCCCGTAGCCACACCAGCGGGCCACCGCTTCCAGATCCCGGCGGGAGGACGGCAGTACATCCGAGGCCCGGCCGGTCCAGATCACGTTGGCCGACCGGATCCGGCTGGCCAGGCGCCAGGCACGAAGCAGGATCACCACATCCTCCGCTTCGAGGAGCCCGACGGCGGCCGCCGCCTCAAGCGCCTCGACGGTGGAGGTGGTCCGCAGTTCGGGGTGCTGTCCGGCGTGCTGCAGCTGGAGCAGCTGGGCCAGCCATTCGACGTCGCTCAGGCCACCGCGGCCCAGCTTCAGGTGCCGGGCCGGGTCCGCACCCCGGGGCAGCCGCTCGGCTTCCACACGGGCCTTGACGCGCCGGACCTCGCGCGCGTCCTGCTCGGAGAGTGACTCGGGGTAGCGCATCGGGTTGATCAGCGCCACGAAAGCGGCGGCCAGCCCGTCGTCGCCGGCCATCGGGCGGGCACGCAGCAGCGCCTGCGCCTCCCACACGAGCGACCACCGGCGGTAGTACTCCGCGTAGGACTCCAGCGACCGCACCATCGGCCCGCTCTTGCCCTCCGGACGGAGGTCTGCGTCCACCATCAGCACGCGCTCGGCGAGGATGGCAGGCTTGAGCGGCTGGGTCAGCAGGGTGGAGAGCCTGCTGACGATCTGCAGGGCCTGCTGCTGGGCTTCGTCCTCCGGGACCCCGGGAAGCCCGCGGTGCACGTACATCACGTCCGCGTCCGAGCCGTAGCCGATCTCCCGGCCACCCTGCCGCCCCATGGCGACCACCAGCACATGCGTCTTGAGTGGCTCGTCGGCGGTGACCATGGTTTCCGCGACGCGCAATGCGCCCAGGACCGCGGCCCGGTCAGTGTCGGCCAGCGCTGCGCCGACCTGGTCCTGGTCCAGCAGCCCCGCACTGTCCGCGATCGCAATCCGCAGGATCTCGCGGCGCCGGATCAGCCGGATAAGGCGCATCGCGCTTTCCGGCTCCGCGTGCCGGGACATCTTCGAGGCGATCTCGAGCCACTGCGCCTCGAACGTCAACGGCACCAGCTCCTTGTCAGAGCCGAGCCAGGCCACGGATTCGGGCGAGACCTCCAGCAGGTCCGCGATCAGGCGGGAGTTGGAGAGCACGTGGCACAGCCGCTCTGCCGCCGCCGTCGAATCCCGGAGCATGCCGAGGTACCAGTGGGTGGTGCCGAGTGCTTCGCTGACCCGCCGGAAAGCCAGCAGGCCGGCGTCGGGGTCCACACCCTCCGCGAGCCAGCCGAGCAGGATCGGCAGGAGCTGGCGCTGGAGCGCGGCGCGGCGGCTGACTCCGGCGGTGAGGGCTTCGATGTGGCGCATGGCGCCGCTCGGATCGAGGTAGCCCAGGGCGGCGAGGCGCCCCTGCGCGGCTTCCGGGCTGAGCTTGGCATCCTCGGTGCTGAGCGCCGCGGCAGTGTTGAGCAGCGGGCGGTAGAAGATGCGTTCGTGCAACTCCCGGACGGAGCGTTTGGTCTTGCGCCAGGCCGCGACCAGGGCGTCGGGCTTGGGCCGTTCGCTGGAGAAGGGCCCCAGCACGGCTTTGCCGAGGGCCCGCAACAAGTCCTCCTTGACCGGCATGAGGTGGGTGCGGCGCATCTGGAAGAGCTGGATCCGGTGTTCAAGGAGCCGGAGGTAGCGGTAGTCCCGGTCGAACTCGGCCGCATCGGAGCGGCCGATGTAGCCGCCCGCGGACAATGCCGCAATGGCCGAGGTGGTGTCGCGGCAGCGCAGGGTCTCGTCCGATTTGCCGTGCACCAGCTGCAGCAGCTGGACGGTGAATTCGACGTCGCGCAGTCCTCCCCGGCCCAGCTTGATCTGGCGTTGCTCCTCCTCGGCGGGAATGTGTTCGGTGACGCGGCGGCGCATCGAGCGGACCGACTCCACGAAGCCTTCCCGGCCCGCCGAGGACCAGATCAGCGGTGCGACGGCGGCCTCGTAGCGGGCGCCGAGCTCGGTGTCCCCGGCGATGGTCCGGGCCTTGAGCAGGGCCTGGAACTCCCAGCTCTCGGCCCAGCGGGCGTAATAGCTCTCGTGAGAGGCAAGGGTCCTGACCAGCGGCCCGGACTTTCCCTCCGGGCGCAGGTTGGCGTCGACCTCCCACAGCCCGGGTTCGCGGCCGATGGACATGATGGCCCGGGAGATGCCGGAGGCCAGGGCTGTGCCGATCGTGTTGGCGCGCGGATCGTCGAGCTCCCCGGATTCGATCACGTAGATGACATCAACATCGGAAATGTAGTTGAGTTCGCGGGCACCGCATTTGCCCATGCCGATGACGGCCAGCCCGACGTCGGCCACCTCGGTGGCGCTGAAGTGCTCGGCGGCTTCGGCCCGGGAGACGGCCAGGGCCGCCTCGATCGCGGCGCCGGCGAGATCCGCAAGTTCGGCGCCGGCGGCGGGCATGAAGTCCAGCGGGTCGGCGGCGCAGAGGTCCTTGATGGCGAGCTCGACGAGGCCGCGCCGGTACTCCGTGCGCAGCGCCACGTAGCCCTCCTGCCCGGTCAACGCCGCGACCGGGCGGGCGGATTTGGGATCGGCGTGCACGGAGCGCAGCAACCGGGCGCGCAGTTCTGCGGCGTCCGCGGCCCGTGGTTCCGGGCTGGCGGTCACCTCAAAGGCAACCAGGTGTTCGGGATGCCGGATCAGGAACTCACCCAGCGCCTCCGAGGCGCCCAGCACCCGGTACAGGGGTTCGCTGCGTTCCGGCGCCGCGGCCGCCAGTTCCCGCAGGTCCGGGTGCTTTTCGATCAGCCGGACCAGAGACTGCAGGGCCGTGTCCGGGTTCGCGGCCAGCTGCAGCCCGGCGAAGAGGGTGTCCTGGTCCAGGCCCTCCAGCTCCGGGGCGGCCAGCCACCGTTCGCCGTTTTCCAGATCGCTGAAACCGGCGGCAATGAGGCGTCGTGCCAGGCTCACCCGGGACGCCTAAAGGATGCCGAGGTTGCGCTGCAGTTCGTAGGGCGTGACCTGGAGGCGGTAATCCTGCCACTCGGCACGCTTGTTGCGCAGGAAGTGCTCGAACACCTGCTCGCCAAGGATCTGCGGCATAAGTTCCGAGTCCTCCATCTGGCGGATGGCGTCGTGCAGGCTGGCCGGCAGCGGATCGTGGCCCATCGCACGGCGCTCGGCCGAGCTCAGCGACCAGATGTCGTCCTCGGCGGCGGCAGGAAGCTGGTAACCCTCCTCGATGCCCTTGAGCCCGGCGCCCAGCAGCACGGCGTAGGCGAGGTCGGGGTTGGCGGCCGAGTCGATACCGCGGTACTCGATCCGCGCGGACTGGCCCTTGCCGGGTTTGTACAGCGGGACGCGGACCAGGGCGGAGCGGTTGTTGTGGCCCCAGCTGAGGTAGCTGGGTGCTTCTCCCCCGCCCCAGAGGCGCTTGTAGGAATTCACGAACTGGTTGGTGACCGCGGTGAATTCCGGGGCGTGCTTGAGGATGCCGGCGATGAACTGCCGGGCCGTCTCGGACAGCTGGAACTCCGCTCCCGCCTCGTAGAAGGCATTCGTGTCGCCCTCGAAGAGCGAGAAGTGGGTGTGCATGCCGGAACCCGGGTGGGCGGTGAACGGTTTCGGCATGAAGGTGGCGTACGCGCCCTGCTGGAGCGCGACCTCCTTGATCACCGTGCGGAATGTCATGATGTTGTCCGCGGTCTGCAGGGCATCCGCGTAGCGCAGGTCGATCTCGTTCTGGCCGGGGCCGGCCTCGTGGTGGCTGAACTCGACGGAGATGCCGACCGATTCCAGCATGGTCACGGCCGTGCGGCGGAAGTCCTGCGCCACACCGCCCGGAACGTGGTCGAAGTAGCCGCCCTCATCCACGGGGACGGGGGAACCGTCCGGACCCGGATGCTGGGACTTGAGCAGGTAGAACTCGATCTCGGGGTGGGTGTAGCAGGTGAAGCCCATGTCCGCGGCCTTGGCCAGGTTGCGCTTGAGGACGTTGCGCGGATCAGCGGCGGAGGGTTCGCCGTCGGGAGTCAGGATGTCGCAGAACATCCGGGACGTCGCTTCGGTCTCACCGCGCCAGGGCAGGATCTGGAAGGTGGCGGGGTCCGGCTGGGCCAGCATGTCGGATTCGAAAATGCGGGCAAGGCCCTCAATGGAGGAGCCATCAAAGCCCAGGCCCTCCTCGAACGCACCTTCCACTTCGGCCGGGGCCAGCGCCACGGACTTCAGCGATCCGACGACGTCGGTGAACCACAGCCGCACAAACCGCACGTCGCGCTCTTCGATCGTCCGAAGGACAAACTCTTGCTGGCGGTCCATACTTGCCTCTTTCCGGTTCTTTCGTCAGTGCCCCAGGCCCGTCGTGCATGGGGCCCGCAGCTGCTCACCGTTCACTTTACTGATCATTGCCACCGATTGCTGGCCCGGCTGCCCCGCGTAACACAGCGTTAACACTGGGCGCCCCGGAATCGTGGGCCCAGGCCTTCCCCGGGTGGTCCTGCCGGCGCCCGTGTGATGTGATTCACGCGCCCGCGGACTGGAGCCCAGTAGCTAGGACGCTCGGTATCGCACTACGCTCGTGCCATGGCCACAAGCACCAGCCCCGATTCCAGCATGCCCGCAGAACTAGCCGCCCCCTACGGCAACGGCCCGGCGGCCGCGGGCACGTCCGCGGCGGCGGCCCCGGCCGCGGGTTCGACGGCGGCGGCCCCGGCCCCGGGTTCGACGGCTGCGGCCCCTGCCGCGGGTTCGACGGCAGGCCAGGAACCTGGCGCCCGGAAGCCGGCAGCGAAGATCCGCACCCACCACCTGCGCCAGGCCAAGCTCAACGGTGAGCGCTTTGCCATGCTGACCGCCTACGACCAGTACACGGCGGAAATCTTCGACCAGGCCGGCATCGAGGTCCTCCTCGTGGGCGACTCAGCGTCCAACAATGTCTTCGGCAACGAAACCAGCCTTCCCGTCACCGTGGATGAGCTGCTCCCCCTGTGCCGCGCGGTCACCCGCTCGGCCAAGCGCGCCCTCGTGGTGGCGGACCTTCCCTTTGGCAGCTACGAGGTCTCCGCCCAGCAGGCGGTGGCCACCGGAGTGCGGTTCCTCAAGGAAGGACTGGCCCACGCGGTCAAGATCGAGGGCGGGAAGTTCTATGCCGAGACCGTCCGGGCCATGGTCCAGGCCGGCATCCCCGTGATGGCGCATATCGGATTCACTCCGCAAAGCGAGCACGCCCTCGGCGGCTACCGGGTCCAGGGCCGCGGCGATGACGCCCAGCGGCTGGTCGACGACGCCGTCGCTCTCGCCGACGCCGGCGCATTCTGCGTCCTGATGGAAATGGTTCCGGCGGCGACGGCGGCCGCCGTGGACGCCGCCGTCGACGTCCCCACCATCGGCATCGGCGCCGGCAACGCGACCACCGGCCAGGTGCTGGTGTGGCAGGACATGGCGGGCCTGCGCGGCGGCAGGATGGCAAAGTTCGTCAAGCAGTACGCGGACCTGCGCACCTCCCTCAGCGACGCCGCAAAAGCCTACGGCGAGGACGTGCGCTCCGGCCAGTTTCCCGGCCCCGAGCACTCCTTCTAGGCGGCCGCCGCGGGCTGCCTTCCCAGGCCGCCACTGCGGAGTTGCGGTGTCACCTCATCCTTCACGAACGATGCGGTGTTCCGCCAGTCCGGGCACGCTGGCCTTTAAGGGCCTGCACCAGGTCCCAGCAAATGTTCCGCCGTCCCGGACGGATTCGTGGCGAAGCGACGGGCCAGACGCCGGCGGACACTAGTGGAGGAGTAGCCATGGACTCAATTACGACTGACTTCTGGGACATCCTGCTGTGGAGCTTTTGGTTCTTCATCTGGATCTCCGCACTGATGGTGTGGTTCCGCTGCCTGTTTGACTTGTTTGGGGACAGCACCCTCAGCGGCTGGGCTAAAGCCGGCTGGGCGATACTGCTGGTCTTCCTGCCCTGGATCGGCGCCATCATCTACCTGATCGCCCGTGGCCGCAGCATGGCCGATCGTCAGATGGCCATAATCGCCGACCAGCAGGCCGCCCAGCAGAAGTACATCCAGCAGGTCGCGGGCAAGTCGGCCAGCCCCGCCAGCCAAATCGCCGATGCCAAGTCCCTGCTCGACTCCGGAGCCATCAACCAGGCCGAATTTGAGTCCCTCAAGGCAAAGGCCATGGTCTGAGCCGAGTTGACGGGCTGCGCCCCGGGCCTCTTGGGCGCGGCCTCTGCTGTGCATGACCGGCAGCCCCACCCTGGGGCTGTCATGGCAATCCATGTGAAGGAGATCAACTATGTCCACTGAAAGTGAGAACCCGGTTCTCGAGACCATCGGCGCCATTACTGACGCCGCCGTGGGACGCTCCGACCTGCCGGCCGACGCGCTGCTCATGATTCGCATCGCCGCCCTGGCCGCCGTCGATGCCCGGCCCATCTCCTACCTTGCCCATGTGGGCCCCGCTGTGGAGTCAGGGGTTACGGCCAAGGACGTTCAGAACGTGCTGGTCGCCGTGGCCCCCATCATAGGAACGGCCAGGACGATGTCGGCTGCGATCAACATCACCGAAGCGCTCGGTTTCGCGATCGCCGTACTGGAAGACGAGACGGAGTAACGCAGGTCCCGGCATGAGGCTCACCTGGCTGGGCCACTCCTCGGTGGTCCTGGATCTCGACGGGGTTCGGGTCCTGACCGATCCACTCCTCCGTCCTCATGCCGGGCTCCTGCGGCGCCTCGCCCCCCGGCCGGACCCGGCATCGTGGAGCCGGCCCGACGTCGTCCTCCTCTCCCACCTCCACCACGACCACGCCGAGCTGCGCTCCCTCCGCATGCTGCCCGGAGCGGCCCTGATGAGCGCCCCGGCAAACGTCGCCTGGTTGCGCCGCCGTGCCCTGATGAACGCAGTCCCTTTGGGGGACGTCTGGACCCCGGTAGGCAGCGGAGTCGAAATTCGGCAGGTGCCGGCGGAGCATCGTCACCGCCCGATGCCGCATCGCCCCAACGACGCCCATGGCCAGCTGGTTCGCGGCCCGTCGGGCATCGTCTGGATCGCGGGTGACACGGGGTTGTTTCCGGAGATGGCAGGGCTCACCGCCATGGCGGGCGGCCCCATCGATGTCGCCCTGGTGCCGGTCTGGGGGTGGGGACCGAGGCTCTCGGCGGGGCACCTGTCCCCCGAGACCGCTGCCCAGGCCGTCGCACTGAGCGGTGCGCGGTTCGCCCTGCCGGTGCACTGGGGAACGCTGCACCCTCCCTTCGTCACACACTTTGCCCGGGGTTGGCTTGAGCTGCCCGGCCGCCGTTTTGCCGACGCCGTGGCGGAGCAGGCTCCCGGCTGCACGGCCGTCGTCCTCTCCCCCGGCGAGTCATGGGCCGCGCCCGGGTGAGCCGGACGCCGTCAACTGGCCGGCCGGCCAGGCCCGCCGCACTTGTCCGGTCACTCAACGCGGGAACGCCGTGGAGGACCGCTGGCCACAGGCCTCGAGCATCGCCACCAGCAGCCGGTGGAGCTCATCGGCACCCTCTATACGCTCGGGCAGCCCCGCCATGAGATCGGCCGGCCCAAGCAGCACCGCACGGTCCTGCCAGCCGCCGAGGCCCCCGTGGGATCCGACCAGGCCCTCGAACGCCGCGACGTCGTTGGTCACCGGATCGACCGCGCTGTTGACGTAGAGATCCGGCGCCTCGGGATGCAGCAGTGCACGCCGGAGCACCCGCGCCGCGTGGGATCCGAACCCGGCCAAGGGGTCAGCGCCCTCCACCGCACCGCTGGAGATGTCGAGGCGTCCGCCGCTCCCGACCGCCCATGCCCGGCCGGCGTCATCGATGCCGGCGACGAACCCGACGCCGGGATGGCCCACCAGGCCGGGGACCAGAGCCGGCCACTCCCTTCCGAGGGCCTCGAGCGTCCATCGCCGGTCACCGCGCACGTAGACCAGTCCCAGGGTGCCCGAGCCCAGAACGACCACCGGCCCCTCGGCGGCGTCGCCGGCGTCGGCTGTCTGCTGGGCCTTGGTCAGTCCCTCGTCGGCGCGGGCGGCGAGTTTCCCGGTCATTCCCCCGGCCGCGATGTCGCCGGCGATGGAGTCGGCCCGGCCCAGCCCTTCGACGGACGCGTCCACCGTCTGTACGTGTTCCTGCATGAGTTCTGCACACAGTTCACCGAGCGTCTGGCCGTACCGGTCAGCGAAGGGAGTGCCCTGGGACTGTCCGTGGTCCGAGAGCACGACCAGCCGGTAGCGGCGGGGCGCGGAACCGGCGAGCCGCGCCAGGGACCCCAGCGTCAGGTCCAGGCCATCCAGGGCAGCGAGCGACTCGGGCCGGAATACGCCTGCGTGGTGGGCGATCTCGTCGTAGTCAACGTAGTCGACATAGATGCTCTTCGTGCCCCGGCGCAGCTCCTCGGCGACCAGGGCCGTGTTCAGGTCACGCAGGAGACCGTTGGTCACTGCCCGCAGCAGGGCGAAGGTCCAGTCCCGATGCACCCGCGGATCAAAGTCACGCCTGACCTGCTGTCGGGCCTGCCACCGCTCCTTGAGGACCTCCCCGACGGTACGCGTAAGGCTGCGCATGAACCCGTTCGGCGAGGTGAAGAACCAGGCAAACGCTCGACGTGTTTGAGTGGAGCCGCGCCGGACCTCCACTCGGCTCATCGTCAGGAGCGCCCGGGGCGCGTCACCGGTGAACAGGTTCGAAATGGACACCCCGTCGTCGCACAGCAGGCCCTGGCCGGTGCTGTGCCTTGCCTCGATCACCCGGGCGTCCGCCGGACGGTTGGCGACCAGGACCCGCTTGAGCTCCCGGTCGTACCACCGGAAGGCTGGGATCCCGTCGACGGTGCCGTGCAGAATGCCCAGCTGGCTGGCTGGCGTAGTGCATGGCAGCTGGGGAGTCCATTCGCGGAGGGTGTAATCGCCCGAGGTCAGCCAGCGCCGGATATTCGGCACCGCCCCGGACTGGACCGCCCATTGCAGCACGGGGAAGGGGATACCGTCGAGCTGCACGAACAGGACGCCGTCAACCTCGGGGTCGGTCACCGTGTTCTGCCGGTGCGCCCTGCCGGCCAGGGAGGTGATCAGGGCATCGTCAGTACCGGCCGTGGTGGCCCACGAGATAAAGGTGCCCACGACGGCGCTGATCCAGGTTGCGGCAAGGGCGGTCCACGGCGTCGACTCGATGCCGGGTACCAGGCGGATGGCCACATACATGATCAGGGCTTGGCCGACAACAGCGGTCAGAAGCACAGCCAGCCAGCCCACCCTGGCCGAGACCTCGACCAGGGCGGGGCGGAGGACCAGCCCGACGATGCCGGCCACGGCTGCCACAGCGGCGTACGCCCACCAACTGGTTGCCGAGAAGCCCGGCAGCAGCGCGCCGGTGACAATGAGGGCTACAGTCGAGGCTGCCCAGGCAGCGGCCAGCCTGGCCAGGTCGGTGACTCGGACGCCGCGGGTGCGGGTATCGCTCGTCGGCATTTTCCCAGTATGGCCCGCCGCAACCGGCGGTCACTCATCCGCACCGGGTGAGAAAGTCAATCCCGGGACGGGCGTTCAGTCCGCTGCCGGGACGCCCCCGCCGGCAGGGCACGGCCGCCAGGCTCCGGGGACAACGTCTCTCTGCATTCAATTCCTGCGTCACGCTATTCAATTCCTCCGTCGCGCTGGCCCGCGGCCGGTGCCGTCTTTTTGTCAGAGCCATCTGAGATCCTGAAAGTGTGGATAGCAGGACGGTGTGGAGTGCGGAGAGCAGGCAGGCCTGGGAGGCCGTGGCCGCGTCCGTTGCTGCGCTGGCTGCCTTCACCGGCGCCGGCGCGGACAGCTCTGATGCCTCCGGCGCCGATCCGTCCGGGGATGTCGAATCTGATCCGCTCTGGGCTGATCCGTTGCGGGATCTGGCGGATGCCTGCCTGGACGGGCTGGCCGGGCTGGCGCGGCTGGATGCCCGGAGCGCGGCGCTGAAGGTGCGGCTGGCCGCGGA
>DATITT010000027.1:0-15595 GCA_035467435.1 Arthrobacter sp.
GCACACCACGGCCGGGACCTTGACCAGGTAATCCTTGAAGGACGTGTAGGCGCCCTCCTTCCCCCGGGTCGCCACCATGGCCTCGACGACGTTGACGCCAACGTTGCGGATGGCCCCCATGCCGAAGCGGATGTCGGTGCCGACGGGGGTGAAGTTCAGGGCGGACTCGTTGACGTCCGGCGGCAGCACGGTGATGCCCATGCGCCGGCATTCGTTGAGGTAGATCGCCGACTTGTCCTTGTCGTCCCCGACGCTGGTGAGCAGGGCGGCCATGTACTCGGGCGCGTAGTGGGCCTTGAGGTAGGCGGTCCAGTAGGAAATCACGCCGTAGGCGGCCGAGTGGGCCTTGTTGAAGGCGTAGTCGGAGAAGGGCAGCAGGATGTCCCAGAGGGTCTTGACCGCGGCCATGGAGTAACCGTTGTCCTGCATGCCCTGGGAGAAGCCGGCGAACTGCTTGTCCAGCTCGGACTTCTTCTTTTTGCCCATGGCGCGGCGCAGGATGTCGGCCTGGCCCAGGGTGTAGCCGGCAAGCTTCTGCGCCACGGCCATGACCTGCTCCTGGTACACGATCAGGCCGTAGGTGCCCCCAAGGATTTCGGAGAGCGGTTCCTCCAGCTCCGGGTGGATCGGAATGACCTCCTGGATCCCGTTCTTCCGCAGGGCATAGTCGGTGTGCGCATTGGCGCCCATGGGGCCGGGCCGGTAAAGGGCCAGCACGGCGGAGATGTCTTCGAAGTTGTCAGGCTTCATGAGCTTGAGCAGGGAGCGCATCGGGCCGCCGTCGAGCTGGAACACGCCCAGGGTGTCGCCCCGGGCCAGCAGCTCGTAGGATGCCGCGTCATCGAGTTCCAGCGACTCCAGCTCCAGGTCCTCGCCGCGGTTCATCTTGATGTTTTCCAGGGCGTCGGAAATGATCGTGAGGTTCCGCAGGCCGAGGAAGTCCATCTTGATCAGGCCAAGGCCCTCGGACGTGGGGTAGTCGAACTGCGTGATGACCTGGCCGTCCTGGAAGCGGCGCATGATCGGGATGACGTCGATGATCGGGTCCGAGGACATAATGACGCCGGCCGCGTGGACACCCCACTGGCGTTTCAGGCCCTCGATGCCGAGCGCCGTTTCAAAAACCTTGGCGGCCTCCGGGTCCGTAGCGATCAGCTGCCGGAAGTCACCCGCCTCGCTGTAGCGCTTGGAGTCCTTGTTCTGGATGTCCGCGAGCGGAATGTCCTTGGCCATCACGGCCGGCGGGAGGGCCTTGGTGAGCTGTTCGCCCATGCTGAACGGGTAGCCCAGCACGCGCGAGGAGTCCTTGAGCGCCTGCTTGGTCTTGATGGTGCCGTAGGTGACGATCATCGCGACGCGTTCGTCACCGTATTTGCGCGTGACGTAGTCGATCACCTCGGAGCGGCGCCGGTCATCGAAGTCGACGTCGAAGTCAGGCATGGAGACGCGGTCCGGGTTCAGGAAGCGCTCGAAGATCAGGCCGTGGTGCAGCGGATCGAGGTCGGTGATGCGCATGGCATAGGCCACCATGGACCCGGCGCCCGAGCCGCGTCCGGGACCCACCCGGATGCCGTTGTTCTTGGCCCAGTTGATGAAGTCGGCCACCACGAGGAAGTAGCCCGGGAAACCCATGGACGTGATGACGCCGAGTTCGTAGTCGGCCTGGGTGCGCACCTTGTCCGGGATGCCCTTTGGGTAGCGGTAATGGAGTCCCTTGTCGACTTCCTTGACCAGCCAGGACGTTTCATCCTCCCCCTCCGGGCAGGGGAAGCGGGGCATGTAGTTGGCGCCGGTGTTGAATGAGACTTCGCAGCGCTCGGCGATCAGGAGCGTGTTGTCGCACGCCTCCGGGTGGTCGCGGAACAGCTCCCGCATTTCCTGGGGTGACTTCAGGTAGTACCCGCTGCCCGAAAAGGCGAAGCGCGAGCCACCGTTGTCATACGTCGGCTCCAGGAGGGTCGACCCCGACTGGATGGCCAGCAGGGCCTCGTGAGCCTTGGCGTCGTGCTCGTGCGTGTAGTGCAGATCGTTGGTGGCCACCAGCGGAAGGTTCAGTTCCTTGGCCAGACGCAGGAGGTCGCCCGTGACGCGCCGCTCGATGTCCAGCCCGTGGTCCATGAGTTCGCAGAAGTAGTTCTCGGCGCCGAAGATGTCGCGGAACTCGGCGGCCGCCTCGACCGCTTCCCGGTACTGCCCGAGCCGGAGCCTGGTCTGGACCTCACCGGACGGGCAGCCGGTGGTGGCAATCAAGCCTTCGGAGTAGGTGTTCAGCAGCTCACGGTCCAGCCGGGGCCATTTGCCGAAGACCGAGTCCAGGGAGGCGAGCGACGAGGCCCGGAACAGGTTCCGCATGCCCTTGTTGTTGTAGCTGAGCAGCGTCATGTGCGTGTAGGCTCCGCCGCCGGAGATGTCGTCCTTGCGCTGGCTCTCCTCGCCCCAGCGGACGCGGGTCTTGTCCGTGCGCGCGGTCCCGGGCGTGACGTAGGCCTCGACGCCGATGATCGGCTTGATGCCCTGGTCCGTGGCCCGCTTCCAGAAGTCGAAGGCACCGAACAGGTAGCCGTGGTCCGTGGTGGCCAGGGCGGGCATGCCCAGCCGTTCGGTTTCGTCGAACAGCTCGCCCAGTCTGGCGGCACCGTCCAACATGGAGTATTCGGTGTGGTTGTGGAGATGAACGAACGAGTTGTTGCTGGAAGTCACCGACCCATTCTAGTGCCGCGCACAGAACTTTCGGCGCGGCACTCCGGCCGCCGTCCGCTTGGCAGGCGGCTCTCCGGCCGCCGCCCGCTTGGCCGCAACCCGAGCAGACAGGTCACAGCGGGTGGCGCACGGGACCCATCAGGCCTGGCCGGACTCCAGGACCTCCAGCGCGTACCGCAGGTCCTGCGGGTACTCGCTGGTGACCGTGACCCGCTCCCCCGTCCGGGGGTGGTCGAAGCCCAGCTGCCGGGCGTGCAGCCACTGCCGGGTGAGTCCCAGCGTGGCGGCGAGCCGGGGGTCCGCGCCGTAGGTCAGGTCGCCGGCGCAGGGGTGGCGCAGGGCGGAGAAGTGAACCCGGATCTGGTGCGTGCGGCCGGTCTCGAGGTGGACTTCCACGAGCGAGGCCTTCCCGAAGGCCTCCAGGACCTCGTAGTGCGTGATGGAGTCCCGGCCGTCCTCGATCACGGCGAAACGCCAGTCATGGCCCGGGTGGCGGCCGATGGGCGCGTCAATGGTGCCGGCCAGCGGATCCGGCAGGCCCTGGACCACGGCGTGGTAGACCTTGTCCACCGTGCGTTCCTTGAAGGCACGCTTGAGCGCGGTGTACGCCTTTTCCGTCTTGGCGACCACCATCACCCCGGACGTCCCGACGTCGAGCCGGTGGACGATGCCCGCGCGCTCCGGGGAGCCGGACGTGGAGATCCGGTAGCCGAGGCCGGCGAGACCGCCGACAACCGTGGGTCCCACCCAGCCGGGTGAGGGATGCGCGGCCACGCCGACCGGTTTGTCGATGACGACGAACTCGTCATCGTCCAGCAGGATGTTCAGGCCTTCCACTACTTCCTCCACGATCTCCAGGGGGTCCCGGCGTGCCGGGACGGTGACGTCGAGCACGGCGCCGGGGGCAAGCTTGAGCGACTTTCCGACCGCCTTGTCCTTGCTGATGACGTTGCCCTCCGCGATCAGCGTGGCGGCCTGTGAGCGGGAAATGTCCATGAGTTTCGCCAGTCCGGCATCCACCCGGCTTCCCGCGAGTTCATCCGGGACCACAAACCGGAAGGAAGACTCTGCCGCAGCGGTGGCCGCCTCATCGCCGGCGTCGATGTCGTCGAGGTCTTCCGGCAGGATGTCCTCCGGCTGGGCGCCGGCCGGCGCCAGGTCCTCCGGCGCCAGGTCCTCGGGCGTGTTGTGTTCCGGCATCGTGTGCTCAGGAGTCATGTTTCACTGTGTCCTTCGTCAGGCGGGAGCCGTCCAGGGAGATCCCGCGCAGCGTCAGCAGGCAGATGATCACCACGGAGGACACGACGGCCGAGTCGGCGATATTGAAGATCGCGAAGTTGGGGAGCTGGATGAAGTCCACCACATGGCCCATGGCGAAGGAGGGCTCGCGGAAAAGCCGGTCCGTGAGGTTGCCGAGCGCGCCGCCAAGCAGCAGCCCGAGCGCCAGGGCCCACCAGAGCGACCCCAGCTTGCGAAGCTGCAGCAGGATGGCGATGGAAACCGCGGTCATGATGATGGTGAACACCCAGGTGATGTTCTCGCCGATGGAGAAGGCAGCACCGGAGTTGCGGATGTAGTACCAGTGCAGCAGTGGGGGCAGCACGGGGATCCGCTCCCCCTCGGTCATGTTGGCGGTGACCCACAGTTTGGTCAGCTGGTCGAAGACGTAGGCGAACACCGCCAGGCCAAAGAAGACGGAAAGCAGCAGGGCCCGCCGCGGCTGCGGCTTGGTGGGGCCTGCGGGGGCCGGCTCAGCGGGCTGCGTGGCGTCGGGTGATGGTGCGTCAGTCATAAGGCTTTCGTTCGCGGGCCAGTGCGGGGACTGGGAGCTGGGTGCTTGGTCACGGCCGCCGGCGGAACCGGGGGTTAATGCCAAAAGCCGGCGGCCGAGGAATCCTCAGCCACCGGCTTTCAGAATACTTGGATTTTGCCCTAGCTGGTGGCTTCGACCTCAGGGGCCGCCACGGAGCCGCGGGCGTCCAGGTCACGCAGCTGGCCTTCGATGTAGGACTTCAGGCGTGAGCGGTAGTCACGCTCGAAGCCGCGGAGCTGCTCGACCTTGCGTTCCAGCACGGAGCGCTGCTGCTCGAGGGCGCCGAGGACCTTGCGGGACTTCTCCTGGGCGTCGTTGACGAGGCTGCTGGCCTCGATCTGCGCATCGGCGATGATTTTGTCGCGTCGCTGCTCACCGTCGGCGATGTGCTTGTCGTGCATCTGCTGCGCCATCGCGAGCAGGCCCGCAGCGGACTCGGCCGCGGGGGTGGAGGCGGTGCGCGCCGGGGCAGCTGCCTGCTCGGATTCCTTCTTCTTGTCCGCTTCCGCGGCCTTGGCTGCTTCGGCGGCCTTGGCCTCGGCGTCTGCCTTGGCGCTGTCTACCTTTTCGGCCTTGACGGGTGCCGGAACCTTTTCCACGACGGGAGCCGCGGCGGCGGAGCTGGCAGGCGTGCCGGCGCCCAGTTCGGCGAGCTTCTTGCGCAGCTCGTCGTTCTCCTGGTTCAGGCGTCGCAGTTCGACGACGATTTCGTCCAGGAAGTCATCAACTTCATCCTGGTCGTAGCCTTCGCGGAACTTGGTCGGCTGAAAGCGCTTGTTGACAACGTCTTCTGGCGTCAAAGCCATCTGGTCACCTCGTTGGTCTAGTTAGTCAGTAGGCCTTCCGGCCGTCAAACTACGGTACCTAAATATGGTCTGGTTCCTCTAATTCAACACCGCAGTGTCAAACCGGAGTTTCTATCTTGTTGGCGGTTGCAGACGAGGTCCGCGGCCCGGCTACGCCATGCTCGGCTGGGAGAACACCAGGAACTTCACAACGGCCATGGCAATGGTGACTGCCACGAACAGCAGCAGGAAGCCAAGGTCCAGGGAGATTCCGCCCAGCCGCAGCGGCGGGATGAGCCGCCGGAGCAGCTTGAGGGGCTTGTCGGTAACGGAATACACAGCGTGGGCGGTGACGAGGGCCGCGCCGCGCGGCCGCCAGCTTCGCGCAAACATCTGCACCCAGTCGAAGATCAGCCGGATGATGAGGGCAACAAAGAACAACAGCAGGGCGATATAGACAAGTCCGAAAACAATTCCCATGAGTTAACTCATATCTCCATGTTCATTCCGGATACCGCAGTGTCCTCATTGATAGTTACGCCTCTATTTCAACACGGATAATTCAGCACGGATGCCAGGCAGGGTGTCCCTGCCTGGCATCCGTTGGAAGAATCCTGGACTAGCTCTGGTTGAAGAAGCTCGCCTGCGTCTCGCTGAGCTTCATGTCATCGCCGATGACTTCAACGTACGACGGCGACAGCAGGAAGACCTTGTTGGTGACGCGCTCGATGCTGCCGCGGAGGCCAAAGACCAGCCCGGCGGAGAAGTCGACGAGTCGCTTGGCGTCTGCTTCACCCATGTCCGTGACGTTCATGATGACGGGGATGCCGTCCCTGAAACTTTCACCGATGAGTTTGGCGTCGTTGTAGGACCGCGGGTGGATCGTGGTGATCTGGCGGAGTCCGGTGTGCTCTTCACGGCTCGATGCCGCTCGCTTAATGGGTGTCACAGGTGCGCGATATTCCTCTTCAGCGGCGTAGGGCTCTTCCCTGGGGACCTCGCGGACAGGCGCCGGTGCACGGCGTTCCTCGCGGTCTTGCTCCATGGAATTGTCCTCATCCTTGTGCGATGTCTGGTGCTCGGACCCGTACTGTTCGTCGCCATCGGCGAGCCCAAGATAGATCATTGTCTTGCGCAGAGCGCCGGCCATGGTCGACTCCTAATCCTGTCCGTCAGCGGGCCGTTCGTTGACTGAGCAGCCTTGGAATCCCCGCCATTACCTTCCAATACGTTGAACCTACCCCAACGCCGGACGTGGACCGAGAATATCGGAGCCAACGCGCAGGTGTGTCGCCCCGAACCGGACGGCCTGCTCCAGGTCCTGGCTCATGCCCGCGGAAATGCCTGTGGCGCCGGGATGCACGGCGGTGAGGCGGGCGGAGAGCTCCGCGAGCTTCTCGAAGGCCGGGACCGGATCCGCGCCGAAGGGGGCGACCGCCATCACGCCGGCCAGGCGGAGTCCCTCAGCTCCGGCCAAGTGCTCCGCCAGCGCCGGGACGTCTGCCGGAAGGGCGCCGCCACGGTGGCCGCCGGCATCGCCGTCGAGGCTGACCTGAATGAAGCAGTCCAGCGGCGCCCGCCCGGTGCGGTCCTGTTCGGCGGCCATGGCCTTGGCCAGGGCAGCGGCCAGTTGCGGCCGGTCCACGGAGTGCACGGCGTGGGCGTATTTCACGACGGACTTGGCCTTGTTGCTCTGGAGCTGGCCGATGAAGTGCCAGCGGAGCCCCAGACCGCCCAGTGCGGCGGCCTTCTCCGCGGCTTCCTGGTCCCGGTTTTCCCCGACGTCCGTGATGCCAAGCGCGGCGAGCCGCCGGACGTCGTCGGCGGGGTGGAATTTGGTGACCACGATGAGGCGGGGCGGCCGTTCCTGCCGGCCGGCCGCCGCGACGGCACTGTCGATGCGCTGCCGGACGGCGGCGAGCCGCTCGCGGAGCTGTTGCAGCCGGGGATCGTGCTGCCCGGGTGTGGGCGCGTGTTCAGTCATTCGCTCATTCACTTCTTTGCTCACTCGCCCTGCGGGTCCCCGCCGGCGTTCCCGGCATCGGTCCATGCGAGTCCCGCGAAGCGTCCGGTGCTCGGATCACGGCGGTAGGAGAACAGGTTCTTGTTTTCCAGGGTGCATCCCCCGGAGTACTCGACCCTGACGCCGGTGTCCTGCAGTTGGCTGCGGACGGCGGCCGGCAGGTCCAGGCCAGGGGTGCCGCGGGAGGTGCTGCACCGCGCAGCCGGAACCAGGGCGGCTACATGGTCGCGCATGTCCTCGGGGACCTCGTAGCAGCGCCCGCACACGGACGGGCCGAGCCAGGCGCTCAGCCCCGCCGCACCCAGTTCGCGCATGCGCGCCACGGCTGCCGGGACGACGCCGGACGCGACGCCGGGGCGTCCGGCATGCACCACCGCGAGGACCGGGGGTTCCCCGCCGGACCTGTCCCCCACCAGGACGATCGGCACACAGTCCGCCACCATCACGGCCAGGGGCTCGCCGAAGGACACCATGGCATCGGCGGTCGGGGCGCCAATTGCCGGGGCGCCAGGGCCGGTACCGGCCGCGATGGCGGCGCCAATGGTGGCGACGTCGTTGCCGTGGACCTGGTTCATGTACTGGAAGCGCCGGCCGCCGAGTCCCAGCGCCGCTTCGATGGCCCGGCGCCGGCGCCCGACCTCGGCCGGGTCGTCGCCGACATGGAGCGCAAGGTTGCCGGCGGCAGCGTCGGTGAAAGCCACCCACACGCCGGGCCGGACTTCCGCCCGCCACGAGAACACCCAGAACACCGCCCAACCTTGTTTTGCAGAACTTCGATCCTACGAGAAAGCACCGTGGCACTGCCATCCGGCAGTGCCACGGTGCTTCAGGATCTACTTGAGGAAGTCGGGGACATCCAGGTCGTCGGAGCGGCGGCCGGACAGGTCCGGCTCCACGACGGAGGGCAGGTCGACGTCGAAGCCGGAGTCCGCCGGGACTGCGGAGGGGCGCTGCTGGCCCCAGCCGCCGTATCCGGAGGCGCCGACCGTGGCGTGCAGCGGCTGGGCCGAGGCCGGAGCCTGGACCGGGGCGGGGGCTGCTGCCGGTACCGCCGGACGCTGCGGTGCCGACTGCGGAAGGGACTGGTCCATGGAGGGCGAGGTGGCCTTGACGTCGTCGAAGCCGGCCGCAATGACCGTGACGCGCGCCTCGTCGCCGAGGGCATCGTCGATGACCGCACCGAAGATGATATTGGCTTCCGGGTGGGCGACTTCCTGGACCAGCCGGGCAGCCTCGTTGATTTCGAAGAGTCCGAGGTCGGAGCCGCCCTGGATGGACAGCAGGACGCCGTGGGCTCCGTCGATTGATGCTTCCAGCAGCGGGGAGGCGATGGCGAGCTCCGCAGCCTTGACGGCCCGGTCTTCGCCGCGCGCCGAGCCGATACCCATCAGCGCGGAGCCTGCGCCCTGCATGACGGACTTGACGTCGGCGAAGTCGAGGTTGATCAGGCCCGGGGTGGTGATCAGGTCGGTGATGCCCTGGACACCGGACAGCAGAACCTGGTCGGCGGAACGGAACGCGTCGAGGACGGAGACGTTGCGGTCGCTGATGGAGAGCAGACGGTCGTTCGGGATGACGATCAGGGTGTCGACTTCGTCGCGGAGGGCGTCGATACCGGCTTCGGCGGAGCCGGCACGGCGGCGGCCTTCGAAGGTGAAGGGGCGGGTGACCACACCGATGGTGAGAGCGCCAAGCGAGCGTGCGATGCGGGCCACGACGGGTGCGCCGCCGGTGCCGGTGCCGCCGCCTTCGCCGGCGGTGACGAAGACCATGTCAGCGCCGCGCATAACCTCTTCGATTTCCTCGGCGTGGTCCTCTGCAGCCTGCCGGCCGACGTCCGGGTTCGCGCCGGCTCCCAGGCCGCGAGTCAACTCACGCCCGATGTCGAGCTTGACGTCTGCATCGCTCATCAACAATGCCTGGGCATCGGTGTTGACTGCGATGAATTCGACGCCGCGAAGGCCGACCTCGATCATGCGGTTGACTGCGTTCACGCCACCGCCGCCGATGCCGACGACCTTGATGACGGCCAAGTAATTCTGCGGAGCTGCCACGTTACGTGTCCCTTGTTCGTGTTCTATTGCGCTATTGCGAAAAATGATGGAGTTGAGCTTGAAGCTTTGAACCTTAACCTTCGAGTTGAGGGTTATAGTTATGTCAAGTAACTCATGCTCTGACGCTATTTCCTATGCCCGGGACATTCAAATACCGGCGCCGCGTGTCGCGGTATTACGTGAGAAATAGCTTCCCGGCGAAGTGATCGGCGACTATCGGGTGACCGGGTGCCGCGGCACACTGACATCGTAGACCAGCACCGGATTCTTCGGGTCCACGGGAGCCTTCAGCAGGGCTTCAAGGACCTTTGCCTTGAGCTCCTTCTCCCCCGCGTTGCCCCAGACAATCGTCTGTCCGTCGACGAGCTTGAGCTCCACGGCGTCCACTGACTTCGCCGAGGCGTTCGAGAGCCGGGACAGCACATCCGCCGGCAGCGCACCCAGGACTTCGGTGATCGCATGGAACAGCTCCTTGGGCAGGGTGCCGCCTCCGCCGTCGATGACCGGAAGCGGAATCGAGGCCGGGTCGGCGGTGTCGCTGAGCACCACGGCGTCGACGTCGACCAGCTGGTGCGCGTCGCCCTGTTTGACGAAAGCCACCGGCACGCGTTCGGTCACCTTGACCTGCAGGGTCGACGGCGGACGGGCCTGGATGCTGACCTTCTTGACCTGGACCAACGGCTGCAGGAGGGCTGTCACGTCATTGTCGCTGATCTGTGGCAGCGGTTTGCCCTGCAGCGGCGCGAGGGCCGTCTCGACCTGGTCCGCCGTCAGCAGTTTCGTGCCCTCCACGGTGACCGTCTGGAGCGCGAGGACCGGCGAGTAGACGGCCGCGGCGAGGATTCCCGCGACCAGCACCGCCAGGGCCGCGATGGTGCCCTGCAGGATCCGCTTGCGGCGTTTGGCTTTGGGCTCCGGGAAGGACAGCACGTTATCCGGAGCAGGCGGGGTCGCCGGTGCGGTTGCGGCGCCGCTTGCCGGGCTGTCCTTGGAGGCGGAGATGACGTCGGAAGAGCCCGATTCCCCGCGCGGGGTGGGCGGGCGGCGTGCGCCGGCCCTGTAGCTGGGGCGGCGGGTGCTAGGCACCGGGACCACCGTCGTTCAGGGCCGCGACGATCAGCGGCCCGTACGCGGTCACGTCGCCGGCCCCGACCGTGAGCACGATGTCCCCCGGGGCGGCGGCGGAGACAACGGACTGCACAGCCTCGTCGCCCGGTCCGACGAGCCGGCCGCCGGCACCAAGGTGGGACGCGATCAGCTGGCTGCTGACGCCCGGAATCGGATCTTCGCGGGCGGGGTAGATGTCAAGGACCAATGCCGTGTCGGCGGCGTTGAGCGCCGCGGCGAACTCTTCGGCGAATTCCCGGGTCCGGGAGAACAGGTGCGGCTGGAAGAGGACGTGCAGCTTGTGGCCGCCGGCCACCGACCGCGCGGCGGACAGGGCTGCCCGCACTTCGGTGGGGTGGTGGGCGTAGTCGTCGTAGACCCGGACGCCGCGGCCCTCGCCCTTGAATTCGAAGCGCCGGGACGCCCCCGTGAAGTGGGCCAGGGCACCGGCCGCGGTGCCGGGGTCCACACCGAGTTCCAGGGCAACGGCGAACGCGGCGGCCGCGTTGAGGGCGTTGTGCCGCCCGGGGACGTGCAGCTCAAGGGGGAAGCGTCCGTCCGCAGTGGCGATCGAGACGTCCCCCGGGCCGCCGTCGTGCAGCACAATCCGGGCGTCATCGCCGGTGCCGTAGAGCACAACGCGGGTGTTGCCGCGCTCAAGGGTCCGCAGGGCGAGCGCCCGGGCGCCGGCGTCGTCCGCGCAGGCAACCAGCACACCGTCGGCCGGGAGCAGCGCGGTGAAACGGTCGAAGGAGGCGTAGACGGCCTCGGCGGTGCCGTAGTAGTCGAGGTGGTCCGGTTCGACGTTGGTCACGACGGCGATCTGCGGGCGGTAGTTCAGGAAGGAGCCGTCGGATTCGTCGGCTTCAGCGACGAAGACCGGTGTGCTGCCGCTGGCGGCGTTGACGCCCAGCGCCGGGACGTTCGCGCCGATGGCGAAGGACGGGTCAAGGCCGGCGCCCTGCAGGAGGACGGTGATCATCGAGGTCGTGGTGGACTTGCCGTGGGTGCCGGCCACGGTGACGGCGGTGTCCTGCGCCATTGCGGCCGCCAGGGCCTCGGAGCGGTGAAGCACCGGCAGCCCGGCGGCCCGGGCCGCGACCAGCTCGGGATTGTCCGGGCGGATGGCTGAACCGGCGACCACACTTTGCGCGTCGCCCAGGTTGGCGGCGTCGTAGCCGACGCAGATCCGGGCGCCGGCGGCGGCCAGGTCCGCCATGACCGGCAGGTCCTTGGCGTCGGAGCCGCTGACCGGCAGGCCGCGTCCCACGAGAATGCGGGCCACGGCGGACATGCCCACGCCGCCGATGCCGACGAAGTGCACCCGGCCGAGGTCTTCCCCGGTGCGGGCCGCCACGGGGGCGGACTGGTGTTCGGGCTGGGTCATTCCTTTACCGCTTCCTGCTGTGCTGCTTCGAGGGCTTTGCCTTCGACGACTGTACTTTCAACGCCGGTGCTTTCAACCGCTTCGCGGTTGCCGGGGCCGCCGTTTCCAGCACGAGGCCGGCCATACGCTGGTCAGCGTCCCGGATGCCGAGCTTTTCGGCGCTGGCCGCCATCCGGGCGAGCCTGTCCGGGTCCTGGAGCAGCGGGATGATGTGCTCGCGGACCCAGCCGGGCGAGAACGAGCTGTCCTCCACGAGCAGGGCGCCTCCGGCGTCGACGAGACCGGCGGCATTGAGCGCCTGTTCGCCGTTGCCGATCGGCAGCGGAACGAAGACGGCGGGCAGGCCGACGGCGGCGACCTCGCAGACCGTCGCGGCCCCGGAGCGGGCCAGCAGCAGGTCTGCGGCGGCGTACACGGTTTCCATGCCGTCGACGTATTCGCGCTGCTGGTAGCCGGGTGCCGCGAGGGGCTTGCCGCCGGCGTCGTGGACTGCCTTGCCGCGTCCGGTGAGGTGCAGGGTCTGGATGCCGGCCTCCGAGAGGACGCCGACCGATGCCGCGATGGTGCGGTTGATGCTTTGGGCGCCTGAGGAGCCGCCGGTGACAATCAGGGCAGGACGGTCCGGGTCCAGGCCGAGGGCTGCCCGGGCCGCGGTCCTGGCTGCGGTCCGGTCAAGGCCGGAGATTTCCTTGCGCATCGGCATGCCGACGTGCCGCGGGGCGCCCAGCCTGGTGGCGGCGAAGGCCACGGCAACGTGTCCGCCGAGCCGGGCTCCCACGCGGTTCGCCAGTCCCGGGCGGGTGTTTGCCTCGTGGATGACGATGGGGATCCTCCGGCGCCAGGCCGCGAGGTACATCGGCGTGCAGACGTAGCCGCCGACTCCGACCAGGACGTCCGCTTGGGCCTCGTCGAGGATGACGCCGGCCTGTTGCACCGCGCCGGCCAGCCGCCCGGGGAGCCGCAGGAGGTCCATGGAGGGTCTGCGCGGGAAGGGGACCCGGCTGACGGTGGCGAGGTCCAGCCCTGCGGCCGGGACCAGCCGGGCTTCCATCCCGCCGGGTGTTCCGACGGCCAGGAGCCGCACCCCGGGCCGGGCCTCGCGGAGTGCGTTCGCGATGGCCAGGAGCGGGCTGATGTGCCCGGCTGTTCCGCCGCCGGCGAGGACGACGGACAAAGACGACTCGGTGTTCATGGAGGCCTATTTACGCTTTCGTGCGGGATTGCTGGGGGCGGGAGTTCTTGCGGTCCGTGGTGCGGTCACGGGTGTTCCGGTGGCCGGTGATCCGGTCACGGGTGTTCCGGTGACCGGGGTTCCGGTGGCCGGTGTTCCGGTGGCCGGTGATCCGGTGGCGGACTTGGCGGCGGCCTTGCGGGCCGTGGCGGTCCTGGCAACCGGATCCTTGCCGCTTTTGGCGGGTTTGCCGGGGTTGGCGGCTCTGGCTGGTTTGGTGGTGTTGCCGGCCGCGGCACGCTCCGCGGTCCGCTTCCGCAGCGACGCCGCGAGTCCGGCGGGGCCGAACCTGAACAGCCGCTCCGGCTGCAGGCCGGGTGCCATCTGGGCGCGGGCCAGTGACAAGACTACGCCGATCGCGCACAGCGACATGAGCAGCGCCGAGCCGCCGTAGGAAATGAACGGGAGCGGGATCCCCACCACGGGGGCCAGCCCGGTGACCACGGCCATGTTGACCGTCGCCTGGCCGAGCAGCCAGACCATGATGGTGCCGGCCAGGACCCGGTGGAACATGTCCTTCTGGGCCACCACGACGCGGTAGATGGCGGTGCCGAGGATGGCGAAGAGGACCAGCACCACAAGGGTTCCGACGAGTCCGAGCTCCTCGCCGATGATGGCGAAGATGAAGTCGTTGTGGGCTTCCGGGATCCAGCTGTACTTCTGCCGGCTCTGGCCCAGCCCCACGCCGAACCATCCGCCGGAGGCGAGCCCGTACAGGCCGTTGGTGGACTGGTAGTTCACGTCGGTGCCGTCCGCGCAGGTCTGCCCGGACCAGGACAGGATCCGGCACATACGGTTGGGGCTCGTAATGGCCAGCACTGCGGTGCCCGCGGCGAGGACGATCCCGGCGATGCCGAACAGGTACAGCCGCACCCCGGCGAAGAACAGGGCGGCCGCCGTGATCATCATGACGATCATGGCGGTGCCCAGGTCGTTGCCCATGAGGATGAGCCCGATCACTCCGACGGCGCCCGGGAGCACGACGGGGATCAGGGCATGTTTGGCCTGGGACAGCAGCTTGGCCTTGCGGTCCAGCACCGTCGCCATCCAGAGGGCAAGCGCCAGTTTGGCCGCCTCGGAGGGCTGGAAGGTGAAGGGTCCGACGTCGATCCAGTTCTGGTTGCCGAGGGCGCTGCGGCCGATGAGCAGCACGAGCACCAGCAGCACGAACGCCACAAGGATGGCGATCCAGGCGCCGCGCTTGAGCCAGACCACATTGACCCGCGAGAGCAGGAACATGCTGAACAGGCCGATGCCGGCGAACGCCCCCTGTTTGAGGGCGGCGCTGTAGGGCGACTCCCCTGCGGCGATGGCTTCGACGCTGGACGCGGAGAGCACCATCATGATGCCGATGGCCGTGAGTGCGAGGGTTGATCCGAGGATCAGATAGTACGTGGAGCCGTTGCGGGACTTCCCCGTCCCTTCCAGGGCGGACCAGAATCCTCGGTACCAGCCCTGGACTTTGCGGGCGGCCGTCTGCGGGACTGCTGCCCCGGCCGCCGATGCTTTCGCTGCAGATGCTTTCGCTGCCGGTGACTTCGCGGCTGGCCGCCTGGATGCGGCCGGTACGGCCGCGGGGTTACGTGTGGGCGTGCTGACCATTGTTACTCCTCGCTGGTCTGAGCCTGCCCTTCCACGAGCCCGCGGACAGCTTCGATGAAGGCGTCGCCACGGTGAGCGTAGGAAGAGAACTGATCCATGGATGCTGCCGCCGGGGCCAGGAGCACAGTGTCCCCGGAGGCGGCCAGCTGCGCCGCCGACGCAACGGCCTGGGCCATCACAGTCTCGCCGGAAATCGGCGGGTGTCCTGCTCCGGCGTCGGCCGTCCCGGCAGTCTGCACGACTTCATTTTCGCCCTTCCCCGCACTGATCACGGGGACATCGGGTGCGTGTCGCTGCAGCGCGGAGCGGAGATCGCTGGAGTCGGACCCGATCAGGACCACGGCCTTGAGCCGTCGGGCGTACTCCTGGATCAGCGGCTCGTAGTTCACGCCCTTGGACAGCCCGCCGGCTATCCACACGACGTTCTCGAACGCGGAGAGCGAGGCGGCGGAGGCATGCGGGTTGGTGGCCTTGGAGTCATTGACCCAGAGGACGCCGTCGTGGCGGGCGACGAGCTGGATGCGGTGGTCCCCCGGCAGGTAGTTCAGCAGGCCCTTACGGACGGCAACCGGCTCGACGCCGTAGGCCCGGACGAGGGCCGCGGCGGCCAGGGCGTTGGCCACCATGTGGCGTGGTGCCATCGGGCCGAGGTCCGACACGGAGGCCAGTTCGGCGGCGCTGTCCTTGCGCCCGGCAATGAAGGCGCGGTCCACCAGGAGCCCTTCGACGACACCGAGCATGCTGACGGCAGGCGTGACGGTGGTGAAGGCCACGGCGCGGCAGCCTTCGACGACGTCGGCGTCCTCCACCATGCGTTCGGTTTCGATCTGCTCAGCGTTGTAGATGCACGCCTTCTGGGTGTGTGCGTAGACCTTGGCCTTGTCCGCCAGGTA
>DATITT010000028.1:0-3023 GCA_035467435.1 Arthrobacter sp.
ATTCGGTGAAGGGGTGTTTTCTGATGACATCTATTTGTCTGGCGGATAGCTTATGTGGCTGAGGCCTGCAGGGTCGGCCAGGAACCGAAGCTGCGCGCTTCCCGCCGTTTCGGGCGCAACCCGACCAATGGCGCCGTCGCGTCACCAGAAGAGGTCCCGGAAACCCGGATCGAGGCAGCCTGCCGGACGGAACGGGTACCGTGGCCTAGCGGCTGCTCACCTGGCCGAACAGCTTCGCGATAGGTGCGAGCACGATCGGGCGGGCGGCGTACCACCCGGCCACGGTGATGGCGATGGCGGCCGCGAAGAGCCAGAACCCGACCCAGTTCACCACGTCGGTGCCGCCGAACATGTGGTTCAGGTTGCGCAGCGCACCGGTCGAGAACACCAGGAACACGTGGATGAGAATGAACAGCACGAAAAACAGCATCGTCGGGAAGTGAACCGCGCGCGCAGCCTCCACCGGGTAGATCTTGTTCAGCGTCTTCGCGTTCTTCGGCCAGAACTCGCTCATGCGCGCACCCGTGATCGCTGCGAGCGGGGCTGCGATGAACACCACGAGGAAGTACATGATCTGCTGCAGGCTGTTGTAGTTCACCCAGCCGTTCTCAACGGGCCAGTCGAGTGTCATGTACTGCAGGAGCGCGGAGAGCGCATTCGGGAACACCTCCCAGCTGGTCGGCACGATGCGCATCCAGTGGCCGGAGGCAAACAGCAGCACCACAAAGATGAGCCCGTTGACCAGCCATAAAATGTCGAGCGACTGGTGCAGCCACAGGTTGATGCTGATCTTCTTGCCACCGCGCTTCGGCGTCCAGAAGGCCGGCGGTTTCTGCTGGGTGCGCACCTGATAGCCGGAGCGAATGATGAGCGCCATCAGGAAGATGTTCAGGAAGTGTGTCCACTGCACCCACCACGGGAAGCCCGGCTCGGCGGTCTCGGGCAGGTGATATTCGCCGGGGTACCTTTCGAGGAACTCTGGCACGCCCGGCAGCGTCGTCACGCCGCGCGCGGCGAGCACTAGAATCGCCGCGGCGGCCACGGCGCCGAGGGCGAGGAGCACAACGCGTTTGATCCATTGGCCGAGGGTACGCGACCCGTAGAGCCTTGCCTCGGCCTTTGGCTTCACGGGCTTTTCAGCGGCGACAGGCTTTCCGACGGCGGCGCGCGGGGCCGCCGCTGCGGGGGCGGCTGGAACCGCGGGTGCAGAGGCGGTCGCAGTCGCCGTCGGCCGAGCCTCGGCAACAGGCTCCGCCACGCTGGCAGCCGGGGCCTGGACCTGGGCAATCTCTTCGGGACCTGCCTCCACCGCCGGGGCGGCAGCGACCGCCGGAGCCAGTCCAGCCGGCGGCCACGGTTCCCCGGCGGGGACACGGGGAAGCCCGCGACGAAGGGGAGTGGTTCCCGTCGTCGGTGCGGCGGGTGCGGCGGGTGCGGCGGGTGTGGCGGGTGCGGTAGCCGGCGCAACTGCAGGCGATGCTGCTGTGGGCGACGTCGTTGACGGCACTGCTTGCGCAGCAGCAGCTGCGGCCGGCGTCGGTGAGGCAACTGCGGCGGGAGCCCCGGACAGAGCCGCCACTGATACCGGAACCTCACCCGCTGGCGGCCAAGGCTCGCCGCCCGGCACGCGCGGCAGGCCACGTCGAAGCTGCCGCGCCACCGTGGCACCTGCGTTCACTGCAGGGACCGGAGCGGACAATGCCGCCGCACCCGATGCCGTTTCCTGGGCAGCAGCGGGGACAGCAGCAGCGGGGGCGGGGGGCACGGCGGCCGCTGGCGCGGCGGTGACCGATCCCACCCCGGAAACAGGCGCCGACGGGGCTGCCGTTTCTGCAGTGACAATGGGTGCGGGCGCCTGGCCTGCTGCAGGCCAGGGGTCACCACCTTCGACGCGCGGCAGGCCCCGCCGGATAGACCGAGACAGTGTTGCCATGTCTATTTTTTCCGGGCTTCAAGTGCGCTGATCAGTTGGGGCACAACCTGGAAGAGGTCGCCGACCACACCAAAGTCGGCGATCTCGAAGATCGGCGCGTCTCCGTCCTTGTTGATGGCAACGATCGTCTTCGCGGTCTGCATGCCGGCCCGGTGCTGAATCGCGCCGGAAATGCCCAGCGCGATATACAACTGTGATGACACGGAAACCCCGGTCTGGCCGACCTGATGCGACTGCGGGATGTAGCCGGCATCCACCGCGGCACGCGACGCACCAATGGCAGCACCGAGTGTATCGGCGAGCTGTCCCACGAGGGCGAACTGTTCCTCGGATCCGAGGCCGCGGCCACCCGCGACAACCTTCGCGGCACCACGCAGCTCCGGCCGCGAGGTGGCGGCAACTTCCTCATCGAACGAGTCGATCCGCGCGGCCGGCTTCCCGGAGCCCGTCACTTCCAAAGTCTCCGACGCTTCCGGCTGAGCCGTAGCCCGCGCCTCGATGGACCCCTGGCGGACCGTAATTACCGGCGCCCCAAACGTGGATGTTGACGTCACATCGTAGTCACCGCCGTAGACGGAGTGGTGCGCCACGACCCCCTCGTCGTCACGTGACACGCCGACCGCGTCGACGCAGATCGCTGAACGCGACCGGGCAGCGTACCGGCCGGCAACGTCGCGCCCATTCAGCGAATGCGAAATCAGGATTGCGTCCGGCTGCACCTGCTCCACAGCGGCGGAAAGCGCGTCAACGCCCGGCACTCCGAGCGCGGAAGGATCCGGGGTCTCCGCGATCAGCACGCGCGCGGCGCCAAGGTCCGCGGCTTCCGCGGCGGCGGCGCTCCCGGTGCCGGGTGAGGCAAGCACCAAGGCGATTGGCGTGCCCGCTGCCGCGGCAGCGCCGAAGAGTCCGGGGGCAGCCTTCTCGAGTTCACCGGAAGCCCGGGTTTCCACGACGACGAGGATGGCGTCACGAGGGAATTCAGTCATGTCGTTACTCCTTACGCCAGTCGGTTTTCGATAAGGAAGTCAGCGAGCTTCTCGCCGGCATCACCCTCGTCAAGGATCTTTACGCCCGCCGCACGCGGAGGCTT
>DATITT010000029.1:0-1971 GCA_035467435.1 Arthrobacter sp.
GGCCGGCCAGGCGCGCGCGTGGCCTACTCAGGACATTCGTCGGTCGGGTGGCCTGCACTCCGCTGACCGGTGCGCAACCGATGCGGATGCCCGGCGCGGCCGGTCAGATCTCCTGAGTTGGCCACACAGCACGCCGGGTGACCACGCTGGTGCGGTACGGGCACCGACGCAGAAGGCGATCGCGCCCTCTAATCTCCGGCGCTGAACGAATTCGACGGAGATTCTGGGTCAGAAACCCCTTTTTGGGACTGTGAGGCACGATTCCGGCAAAATCTCCGTCGAATCCGTTCGGGCCGGATTTTGCCGCACGGCCTCAGACTCGCTCCCCCTACCGGAGGGACGGCAGCAGGCCGAGAGCCCGAACGGCCTCCCGTTCCTCGATCAGCTCCGCGACGGACGCGTCGATCCTTGCCCGGGAGAAATCGTTGATCGTCAGGTCCGGCACGATCTGCCAGCGGCCGTCGACGGCCCGCGCCGGGAAGGAGCAGACGAGCCCCTCCGGTACGCCGTAGGAGCCGTCGGAGCTGATTCCCACGGAGGTCCAGCGTTCGCCGGTCCCGTTGACCCAGTCGTAGACGTGGTCGATGGCCGCGGAGGCCGCTGAGGCCGCTGACGACGCCCCACGGGCCTGGATGATTTCGTAACCGCGGTTCGCCACCCGGGGGATGAATTCGTCGGCGAGCCAGTCCTGCGCCACCAGCTCGGAGACCGGGCGTCCGCCGGCGGTCGCGTGGAATACATCCGGGTACTGGCTCGCGGAGTGGTTGCCCCAGATGGTGAGACCGTCAATCTCGGCGATGTGCAGATCCAGCCGGCTGGCCAGCTGGGCGATGCCCCGATTGTGGTCGAGCCGTGTCATGGCGGTGAACCGGTCGACCGGGATGTCGGGGGCGAAGGAGCTTGCGACCAGGGCGTTGGTGTTGACGGGGTTGCCGACGACGAGAACGCGCACGTCGGCCGCCGCGCCCGCGTTGAGGGCGGCTCCCACCGGGCCGAAGATGCGGCCGTTGCTCTCGAGCAGGGCGACGCGCTCCATGCCGACGACCCTGGGCCGGGACCCGACCAGGAGAGCGATGTTGACGCCGTCATAGGCGCGCACGGGGTCTTCCGTGACCGTCACGGACCGCAGCAGGGGGAACGCGCAGTCCTGCAGCTCGAGGGCCGTGCCTTCGGCTGCTGCGCGCCCCGCCGGAATCTCCAGCAGGGTCAGGTTGACGGGGGTGGACGGGCCGAGGAGGTCTCCGGACGCGATCCGGAAGAGCAGCGAATAGCCGATCTGTCCGCCGGCGCCGGTGACGGTGACATTCATAGGTGTGGACACGAAAGCCAGCCTAGGGCCGGATTGGGCCGGCGTCAGCCTCGCGGCGCCGCAACCGGTGCGGAGACGACCAGATCCAGTTCCCCGGCCGCACCCGGGCGCAACTCGAAACCGGCCCCCGGCGCCCAGTCGAGCAGCTCCCCGGCGGTGGCGAAGGACCGGCCGTGACGGATCAGGGCCCGGGTGAAGGTCCCCTTGGCCTTCTTGTTGAAGTGGTTCAGTGCCCGCGTGTGTCCGTCAGTCGTTTCCGTGACCACACGCAGGTACAGCGAGTCGGGCCGCACCGGCGCGGGGCCGAGCGCCACGTACCCGTTCGAGCGGAGATCCAGCAAGAGGCCCTCCGAGCCCGCCAGAACGCCACCCACGACCTCCGCCCAGTGTTTCTTCAACGCCAGGTCCGGCAGCCTCGAGTCGCAGGACAGCCGGTAGGCAGGGAGGAGGTCCAGAGCACCGACCGGCCCGAACAGGGCGGAGTGCACCACCACGTTCCGGCCGGCCCAGTCGCGATCGCGAGGGGTGAGGCTGCCGGCATCGAGCGCGTCGTAGACGACCCCGGTGTACCGGTCAATGGCAGGCATCGTCGCCGAGGAGGACAACACGCGGTTGCGTTCCACCTCGCCGGACTGCGTGCGGCCCAGTTTGAGGGCCGACAT
>DATITT010000030.1:0-8077 GCA_035467435.1 Arthrobacter sp.
ACCGTCGCGGGGGCGGGCTTCATGCTGGCCGAGCCGGGCGCGGACCCGTCGGCGATGCGCAAGGCCGTCACCAGCCCCAAAGGCACCACCGAACGCGCTATCGCCACCTTCGACGATCGTGGCCTGCCCGCGATCATCGCCGACGGCGCCCGCGCCGCCGCCGAACGCGCCGCGGAGATCACCAAAGAGCTCGGCTAGCGGCAGACGCCGGTGCCACCCATGACGCAGACCGGACCGGGTGGCAGGATAGGACCCATGGAACTGCACATCACAGGGGATCCCGCGGCGGACAAACTACTCAGCGACGACGCGTTTGCACTGCTCACCGGCATGCTGCTTGACCAACAGGTGACCATGGAATCGGCCTTTGCCGGTCCCGAAAAAATCCGGACGCGCATCGGTTCGATGGATCCGGCCGCGATCGCCGGCTACGATCCGCAAGAGTTCGCCGAGATGTTCAAAGAGCGCCCGGCCGTCCACCGGTTCCCCGGATCAATGGCCGGCCGCGTCCAGTCCCTTGCTGAGACGGTGCACAAAGACTGGAACGGCGACGCTACCGCCATCTGGACGCAAGGTGACCCCGACGGGCAGGAGGTGCTGCGCCGGCTCAAGGCATTGCCGGGATTTGGCGAGCAAAAAGCGATGATCTTCTTGGCGCTGCTGGGAAAGCGGTGCGGCCTCCAGGCTGAAGGCTGGCGAGAGGCCGCCGGCCACTATGGTCAGGAGAACGCCTTCCTGTCCGTCGCTGACATTGTGGACCCGGAGTCGCTGAGCAAGGTGCGGGCCAGCAAGCAGGCGGCCAAAGCCGCCGCGAAGGCTGCGAAGACTGCCGGGCCCTGATAGGCCGGTAGCCAAGGGCCCCGGAGCTCACCGCTTCCATCCGCGGAGAAGAGCAGCCCCGGGGCGGCAGCGCCGCTACGGCCGGGCGGCGAACCGCTCCAGCAGGTCCACATGCCCGGAAACGATGAGCATGTCCCGTGAGGAGACCTTCGTCTCCGGCCGGGCGTACGTAAAGTCCTCGCCCGGGGACTTCACGCCCACGATCGTGACCCCGTACTTGGAACGGACCTTGGATTCTTCCAGGGTGAAGCCCACGGTTTCGCGCGGCGGATACATCTTCACGATCGCGAAGTCGTCGTCGAACTCGATGAAGTCCAGCATGCGGCCGGAGACCAGGTGCGCGGCGCGGACACCGGCGTCGGCCTCCGGGTAGATCACGTGGTTGGCGCCGATCCGGGTCAGGATCTTGCCGTGCGAGGCCGTGATGGCCTTGACCCAGAGGTGCTCGATGCCGAGGTCCACAAGGTTCACGGTGATCAGCACCGAGGATTCGATCGAGGTGCCCACCCCCACGACGGCGGAGCTGAACTCCTGCGCGCCGAGCTGGCGGAGCGCATCGATGTTGGTGGCGTCCGCCTCGACGACGTGCGTCAGGACACCCGACCATTTCTGCACCAGGTTCCGGTCGCGTTCGATCGCCAGCACCTCGCGGCCCTGCTTGACCAGCTGCTCGGCGGTGGAGGAACCGAAACGGCCCAGCCCGACCACCAGCACGGGGGCGTTGTGGGCGGGGCGGTTGACGGCGCTGGATGAACTAGCCAATGATGGGTCTCTCTTCCGGGTAGTGGAATAGCTGGCTGCGCTGGCGCAGGGCCAGGGCAGCGGCAAGGGTGACGGTCCCGACGCGCCCGGCGAACATCAGGGTGGTAAGGACGTACACGCCCGACGGCGGGAGCTCGGCACTGAGATTCGTGCTGAGGCCCACCGTGGCAAAGGCGGAAATGGTCTCGAAGAGCACCCGGTCCAAGGGCTCCCCGCTGATGTGAAGCAGCACCATGGCCGACACCGCGACCAGCGTGGCGCCGGCGACGATGACCGAGATGGCCACCCGCATGGTTCCTTCCGGGATGGTGCGGCCGTACACCTTCACATCGGAGTCACCGCGGGCTTCGGCCGCGATCGCCAGGAACATCACGGCAATGGTGGTCACCTTGATGCCGCCGGCCGTCGACGCCGAACCGCCGCCGGCGAACATCAGGGCGTCGGTGAGCAGCATGGTGGTGGATTCCATCTGGTTCTGGTCCACCAGGTTGAAGCCGCCGGAGCGGGTCATCACGGAGGCGAAGAGCGAGTGGATGACCTTGTCACCCAGGTCCATCCCGCCGATGGTCCGCAGGTTTTCCCATTCCATCAGCCCCCACAACAGGGTCCCGGACACCAGCAGGATCAGCGAGACCTGGATGGTCAGCTTGGTGTGCAGGTTCCATTTCTTCCAGTTGAGGCCGTTTTGCTGCAGCACCATCACCACGGGGAAGCCCAGGCTGCCGAGGAAGACGCCGACCATCAGCGGGACGAGGATCCACAAATCGGTCTCGTACGGGACGATGCCGTCCGAGTGCGGGGTGAACCCGGCGTTGTTGAACGCCGAAATCGCGTAGAACACCCCGTGCCAGACGGACTGGCCGAAGCTTTCACCCAGGAGCAGGAAGCGGGGGATCAGCGCGAGCGCCAGGACGGCCTCGATCACCACCGAGGTCACGATGACGATCCGCAGCAGAGTGCCGACCTCGCCAAGGCGGCCGGCGTTGTTCATGGCCTCCTGGGCGATGAGCTTGCCGCGGACACCGAGCTTCTTGCTGACCATAAGGGCCAGCAGCGAGGCCAGTGTCAGGGTTCCCAGGCCGCCCACGAAGATGCCGACCAGGATGACGAGCTGGCCGAAGAAGGACCAGTGCACGGCGGTGGACACCACGGTCAGGCCCGTCACGCAGACGGCGGAGACGGCAGTGAACATCGCCTGGTGCAGCGGGGTGGGGTCCCCAGTCGCGGACGACACCGGCAGGGTGAGCAGGGTGGTGAAGACCGTGATTACCAGTCCGAAGGCCGTCAGGGCGAGGCGGGCCGGGGAGGTGTTGGCGATGTTGTCGATGAAGTCGCGGAGGCGTGTGAAGATCCACAGGCCCTCCCGCTCCGGAGCGCCGGGTTGCCAGTTTGCCGGGCTCTTGGACCTCGACTGGCTCTGCGTCATGTGTGGCTTTTCCTCGCTTGAAACTGCTTCCTTCAGTAGTAAACCACTAAACCCCGCGCAATGACTGGGGAAAGGCGCCCCACGCTCAGGTAGCCTGTGATTGATGACATACCTTCCGGGGCTCGCCAAGACCGCACTGCCAACGACGGTGGTGTGGGATCCTTCCATGACCGCCTACAACTTCGGCCACAGCCACCCGATGGCCCCGGAGCGGATGGAGCTCACGGCCAGGCTGGCCGGAAGCCTCGGACTGCTGGACCTCGAGCATGTCACGGTTGCGGCCCCGGACGTCGCCAGCGACGCGGAGCTCTCCACCGTCCACAGCCCCGAGTTCGTTGCCGCGGTGCGGCGCGTGAGCGCGGATCCCGGGACCCCGGACCTGGAACGCGGCCTCGGTACCGAGGATGACCCCGCCTTCGCCGGCATGCACGAGGCCAGTGCGCGGCTGGCCGGCGGCTCCCTCCTCGCCGCCGCCGCCATCCTGGACGGCAGCGCTGTCCGGGCGGTGAACTTCGGCGGGGGCATGCACCACGCGGCCCGCGAGCGTGCGAGCGGTTTCTGCATATACAACGACGCGGCCCTCGCCATCCAGCGGCTGCTCGACGGCGGCATGCAGCGTGTGGTGTACATCGACATCGACGCCCACCACGGCGACGGAACCCAGAGCATCTTCTGGGACGATCCGCGCGTGCTGACGATCTCCCTGCACGAGACGGGGCTGACCTTGTTCCCGGGGACCGGCTACGCCAACGAGATCGGCGGGCCCAACGCACAGGGCAGCGCCGTCAACGTCGCCCTGCCGGCCGGCACCGGGGACGGCGGCTGGCTCCGTGCCTTCCACGCCGTGGTGCCGCAGCTGGTGGGCGCCTTCGCGCCCGAGGCCATCGTGAGCCAGCACGGCTGCGACTCCCACCGGCTGGACCCGCTCACCCACCTCAACATCAGCGTCGACGGCCAGCGGGAGGCCGCCACCGCGATCGGCAACCTCGCGGCCCGCTACTGCGAGGACCGCTGGATCTCCACCGGCGGAGGGGGCTACAACGTCATCACCGTGGTGCCGCGGGCCTGGAGCCACCTGATCGCGATCGCCGCCGGGCGCCCCGTCCCGCTGAGCACCCCCGTGCCGGAGGACTGGCGCAGCTACGTGAAGGAGAAGTACGGGGCCAAATACGGGGTGGCCGCACCGGAAATGATGGGCGACGACGTCGATCTCTGGTGGCGTTCCTGGGAAGTCGGCTTCGACCCGAACGACGAAGTGGACCGGACGGTCATGGCCACCCGCAAGGAAGTCTTTCCGCTCTACGGACTGGACCCCTGGTTCGACTAGGTAGCTCTCACGGCAGGGGGCCCTGGTCCGGCAACTGACCCGGCTATCCGGCTAACCGGCGGCGGCAGGCTTGGGGCTGGGCTTCTCGGTCTGGAACACCACCCCGGCCGCGCCGATGATCCAACCCAGCAGCGAGAGCGAGAACGCCCCGATCAGGTCGGTGGAGGCGGTGCCCTTCACCAGCCACACGCCGAGCACCAGCAGCCCGATCACGAGGTACACCATCAACGCCGCGATGACCCGGCCGGAGAGCTTTGTGGTGAACCCGCCGGCCTCGAAGACGCCGGCCCGGGCCTGGCTGGCAGCCTCCGCGTTGCCGCTCTGGTCCTCCCGCTTGACCTCGGCCATGGTGAAACCCAGGGCGGAGGCGGTCAGCGAACTCAGGGAGGTGGACAGCACCCCGGCGGCGCAGACGACGGCGCCGTTCAGCTTGGGCGGGGTGCCCGGAACGTCCGGGACGAATACCCAGACCTGGAACAGCACGTTGCCCCAGACGATCACGAACAAGGCCAGGAACACGGCAGCGATGATGTTGAACAGCTGCTTCCGGAAGAAATCCCCCATGGTCGTCCACTCCTCTGCATCGGTAGGCTGCGGCCTCACCTGCCGGGAAGGCGGTGCGTCCGTTCTAGCACCGCGCCCGGTACGGGGCAATGCCCGGCGGCTAGCGCCGGGGGCCGCAATTGGTGGATGCCATTAGGCGTATATGTCGCTAATGTGGAGGGCATGGTGACAGACGACGTATTTGCCGTCATTGCTGAGGCAACCCGGCGTGACATTCTGGTATCCCTCCGCAAGGGGGACAAAGCAGTGGGGGAGCTGGTCCAGGAGCTCGAGGCCAGCCAGCCCACCATTTCCAAGCATCTGAAAGTACTCCGCGAAGCGGACCTGGTGAGCATGCGCGCCCAGGGCCAGAAGCGCTACTACACGCTCAACCCCAAGCCGCTGGCCGGGATCGCCAGCTGGCTGGAGACGTTCGACGTCGGCGCCGGTACAGCGGCACCGGCACCGTCGCCGGCGAGGTCGGCGGAACCACGGCTGCAGCCCGTCCCGGACACCCCCGCCGAGCCCGCAACGGACACCCCCGCAGCACACGCCGCCCCGGCGTCGCACCCCGCCCCGGCGTCGCACCCCGCCCCGGCGTCGCAGCCTGCCGCGGCGCTCGCCGGACGGCCCGACGGAAGCCCGCTGAGCCCCGCCGTCGTTCTCCCGGTCGGCACGGCAGGGGAGGACAAAATGCCGCAGCAGATCGGCCGGACCGTCGGCAGGGCCGCCACCAGGGCCGCCGATCTCCTGGCCAACCTGCCCAAGTTCGGCCGCAAGAAGTAGCCCGCCCTGATTGTGCCCTGCGCCACACCGGTTTAGTCACACGGGGCGCACTCCGGTGCCCGAATAGAAATCCCGTCCCGTCCGGTGCAACCATGGAACGGCTTGTTTGTTGCGCCCCGCGAGGGGCGCCGAAGTTTTAGGGAGTTGCAATGGACGCACGGCTTGAAGCCATCAGGGACACGGTGCTGGCCCGGAACCCCGGCGAAGTGGAGTTTCACCAGGCGGTCACCGAAGTCTTCGAAAGCCTCGGACCGGTGCACGACCGCCACCCCGAGTTCCTTGAGGGCGCCGTGCTCGAGCGTCTCTGCGAGCCGGAACGGCAGATCATCTTCCGGGTCCCGTGGGTCGACGACGCCGGGACCTTCCAGATCAACCGCGGTTTCCGCGTGGAGTTCAGCTCCGCCCTGGGCCCGTTCAAGGGCGGCCTGCGGTTCCACCCGTCGGTGAACCTGGGCATCGTGAAGTTCCTCGGCTTTGAACAGATCTTCAAGAATGCCCTGACCGGCATGCCCATCGGCGGTGGCAAGGGCGGCTCCGACTTCGACCCCCGCGGACGCTCGGACGCCGAGATCATGCGCTTCTGCCAGTCCTTTATGACCGAGCTGTACCGCCACATCGGCGAGTACACGGACGTGCCCGCCGGGGACATCGGCGTCGGCGGCCGCGAGATCGGCTACCTCTTTGGCCAGTACAAGCGGATCACCAACCGCTACGAATCCGGCGTCCTGACCGGCAAGGGCATCTCCTGGGGCGGTTCGCTGGTGCGGCCCGAGGCCACCGGATACGGCACCGTGATCTTCACCGAGGAAATGCTCAAGACCCGCGGCCAGTCCTTCGACGGCCAGCGCGTGGTCGTCTCCGGTTCCGGCAACGTCGCCATCAACGCGATCGCCAAGGCCCAGTACCTCGGCGCCACCGTCGTCGCCTGCTCCGATTCCTCCGGCTATGTAGTGGACGAGGCCGGGATCGACGTCGCGCTGCTGCGCCAGATCAAGGAAGTCGAGCGCGGACGCCTCAAGGACTACGAGGCCCGGCGCCCCGGCGTCTCCTACGTGGAGGGCGGCTCCATCTGGGACATCGACGCGACCGTCGCGCTGCCGTGTGCCACGCAGAACGAGCTCGACGGCGACGCTGCCGCCCGGCTGGTGCGCAACGGTCTGCTGGCCGTGGGGGAGGGCGCCAACATGCCCTCGACCCCCGAAGCCGTCGCAGTGTTCCAGGAGGCCCGCATCCTGTTCGGCCCGGGCAAGGCCGCGAACGCCGGCGGTGTGGCCACCTCCGCGCTGGAAATGCAGCAGAACGCGAGCCGTGACTCCTGGACCTTCGCCCACACCGAGGAACGGCTCACCGAGATCATGATCGGCATCCACGACAGCTGCGCCGCCACCGCGGAGGAGTACGGGGATCCGGGGAACTACGTGCTGGGCGCCAACATCGGCGGCTTCGTCAGGGTCGCCGACGCGATGCTCGCCCAGGGGCTCATCTAGGACCGGTCTTCCGCACCGCCGGGACACTCCCGGGACAGCTCCCGGGACAACCCCCGGATAACTGCCGGGACGACAGTGGCGGCCGTGCTCTTCGAGAACACGGCCGCCACTGTTATGTCCGCCCGTAATGTCGGCGCAGATTGTCCGCGCAGGCTACTTCGAGAGCAGCCGCACATGGTCCGGGGTCAGCTCCGAGATCCGGCTGACGCCCAGCAGGGCCATGGTGCGGAGCATGTCCTTTTCCAGGATCTCGATGGCCCGGTCCACGCCGGCCCGGCCGCCGGCCATCAGCCCGTAGAGGTAGGCGCGGCCGATCAGCGTGAAGTCGGCGCCCAGGGCCAGCGCGGCGATGATGTCCGCGCCGCTCATGATGCCCGTGTCCAGGATGATCGCGGCGTCGCTGTTGTCGGCCTTGAGCGCCGCCGAGACGTCCGGGAGCAGGTGGAACGGGATCGGGGCGCGGTCCAGCTGGCGTCCGCCATGGTTGGAGAGCACAACGCCGTCGGCCCCGTGGTCCACCACCCGGCGCGCGTCCTCCACGGTCTGGATGCCCTTGACCACGAGCTTGCCCTTCCAGGTTTCGCGCAGCCAGTCGAGGTCATCGAACGTCAGCGTGGGGTCGAACATCGAGTTGATCAGGTCCGCCACGGTTCCGGTGTAGCGGGACAGCGACGCGAAGGTCAGCGGCTCGTGGGTGAGGAAGTTGAACCACCAGGCCGGGCGGTAGGACGCGTCCAGCACGGTCTTGATCGTCAGCGCCGGCGGGATCGTCATGCCGTTCCGGACGTCGCGCAGCCGGGCCCCTGCGACGGCGGTGTCCACCGTGACCATCAAAGTGTCATTGCCGGCCCTGGCGGCACGTTCGATCAGCTCCAGCGAACGGTCGCGGTCCGTCCACAGGTAGAG
>DATITT010000031.1:0-3620 GCA_035467435.1 Arthrobacter sp.
CATGAGGGGATTTACCGGCGCAAAGTGACCCCGCGTTGCTGTGGGGGGTGGCAGCACGTCAGTCGGTGAAGAGCGCGGCCAGGTCCTCGGCCGTCAGCGCTCCGCCGGAGAGGGCGTCGCCTTCCATGACGTCCGCGAACAGCTGGGACTTCCTGGCCTTGAGCGCCATCACCTTTTCCTCGATGGTGTCCTTGGCGACCAGCCGGTAGACCATGACGTTCCGGGCCTGGCCGATGCGGTGCGTGCGGTCCACGGCCTGCGCTTCGGAGGCCGGGTTCCACCACGGGTCGAGCAGGAACACGTAGTCCGCCTCCGTCAGGTTCAGTCCGAAGCCGCCGGCTTTAAGGCTGATCAGGAACACCGGGGCGGCGCCGTTCTTGAACTCATTGACGACGTCGGTGCGGTTGCGGGTGCTGCCGTCGAGGTAGCAGAACTCGATGTTCTCCTCGACGAGCCGCTCGCGGACCTTGCCCAGGAAGCCGGTGAACTGGCTGAAAATCAGGGCCCGGTGCCCTTCCGCCACAAGGTCCTCCAGCTGCTCGAAGAGCACGTCGAGCTTGCTGGACCGCACCCCGGAGAGGGCGGGATCGATCAGTGAGGGATCCAGGCTGAGCTGCCGCAGAAGGGTGAGGGACTGGAAGATGGTGAAGCGGTTCTTGTTGACGTCGTCGATCAGGCCGAGGATCTTCTGGCGTTCCCGCTGCAGGTGCGTCTGGTAGACCTTCTGGTGCCGCGGGTTCAGCACGACCTCGAGGATCTGCTCCTGCTTCGGCGGCAGGTCGTGGATGACCTGCTCTTTGGTGCGCCGCATCATGAGCGGACGGACCCGGCGCCGCAGCTTGTCCAGCTGGGCCTTGTCGCCGTTCTTTTCGACCGGCTTCTGGTAGTACTCGGCGAACCGCTTCGGGCTGGAGAAGAGCCCCGGCGCGACAATCGAGGTCAGCGCCCAGAACTCCATCAGGTTGTTCTCCAGCGGGGTGCCCGTGATGGCCAGTTTGAACACCGCCGGGAGTTTCCGGGCGCACTGGTAAGCCTTGGACTGGTGGTTCTTGACGAACTGGGCCTCGTCCAGGACCAGGCCGGCCCATTCCTTGGAGGCATAGGCCTCGTAGTCGATCCGGACGAGGGCGTAGGAGGTGATGACAATGTCCGCCCCTGCCATGGCCTCCGCGGGGTTCGAGCCGCTCTTGGCAAAGGTCTCGCCGACGGCGCGCACCGTGAGGCCGGGGGCGAACCGCGCGGTCTCGGCCTCCCAGTTGCCCACCACACTCGTGGGGGCCACCACCAGGAAAGGCGCAGCGCCGGGTGCAGCGCCAGGCGCACCGCCGGCGGGTTCCATGGCGGCGCCCGCCGGGGCAGCACCGCCGTCGGAGGCTGCTGCGGGTCCGTGCGCCGCGTCCTTGGCGGCGCAGATCAGCGCCAGCGCCTGCACCGTCTTGCCGAGTCCCATGTCATCGGCCAGCACTCCGCCGAGTCCGTGCCGGTAGAGGAAACTGAGCCAGTTGAACCCCTCCAGCTGGTAGGGGCGCAATTCGGCGTTGAGCGTTGCGGGCAGCGGCAGGCCCTTCACGCCGCCTTCCAGCAGCCCGCCGACAGCCTCACGCCAGGCCGCGGCCTGCTCATCCACGATGCCCAGTTGGGCGAGCTCGTCCCAGAGCCCGGCCTGGAAACGGCTGATCTGCAGCGGCGCGTCCTTGTTGTCCTGCAGTTCCCGCGCCTCTTCAATCAGCGCCCGCAGCTGGTGCAGTTCGGGCAGGTCCAGGGAGAAGTAGGCGCCGCTGGGCAGCAGCATCTTCGTCTGGCCGGCCGCGAGGGCGGAGAAAACGGCCGCGAAGGACACCGGCTGGCCCTCCAGGGAAATCTGGATGCCCAGGTCGAACCAGTCCCGCTGCTCGGTGGCCTTGGTGGAGATGGACACCACCGGGGCCTCCTCGGCCTCGCGGTAGTCGGCGATCTCGCCGGCCGTGTCCACGCTGACGCCGGGGACCTCGCGGAGCCGGGGCAGCAGCTCCTCGGTGAAGGCCAGGGTGTCGAGGCCGCTGAGTTCCGCCGAGGCTGCCAGCCGCGGTGTTCCCCAGCCGCCCGTGGCCGACTCGCCCAGCGCCGGCACCACGTCCCAGGGTTGCCCCACGGTTTCGAGGATGCGGGCCTCGGCAGGGTCGTCCCGGTAGCCATGATCGCCGGGGTGGCGCCACAGCGGCTGGGCCGTGACGAGCGCGCCGGACTTGTAGTGCCATTCCCAGTGCAGCCGCACCCGGTGGTCGGCGCCGTAGTTCGCCAGCAGCGACAGGGTGGGAACGGCCAGCTGGGGCAGCACCACGGACTCATCGGAGGCCGTCACCCGGGCGCTCTGCTTGAGTTTGGGGTAGAAACCGGTCAGGAAGCGGTTCTCATCCCGGGCCGGAATGTGCAGCGTGGTTCCCGCCGTGACGAAGGTCAGGAGCTCCTCGCTGAGCCCGCTTTCCAACCGGGCGAGCGTGATGAGGGAGTCCGTCGGTGCGACTCCCGGCAGGGCATCCGCCCCGGAGGTCAGGAAGATCCCGTGGGCCGGCCGCCCGATGGTCCCGACGCTTGCCGGATCAACCACCTCCCCCTCAACGGTGATGCTCGGGGCGAGGGAGAGACCGCCGTCGTCCCCGCCGGTGGCGGCCGGGACGACGGCACCGTCCCCCTCGTCGGGGACCGGTGCGCCGCCGAACCGGGTCAGGTTGAGCCCGACGGCGGCCGGCTGCCCAGCGAGCCGCACGGGCTCCGGGCCCCGGCTGTGGACCAGGGCGAGGCCGATCTTCCCGGCTTGGGCCAGCAGGCTCCACAGGTTCTTGCCGGCATAGGTGTTCAGGCCCAGCCAAAGCCCGGTTCCGGCGTGCTGGCGGTTCGCCTGGGCGGTGTGCGCTGCGAGGAACTCCTGCATCCACTCGACGTGGGCCTCGTTGCATTCACGCCGGTAGCTCAAATAGCTGAGGGTGTTCCAGGAGACATCGCCGCGGATCCATTTGCCCTTGGCGCCCATGATCACGGGACGGGCCTTCAGCTGGCGCACGCTGCGCAGCGGATCCCGGCGTCCGGTGTAGGAGAAGTGTGGTGCGGGTTCTTCAATCTCGAACTGGAGCGCCAGCGGGATGCCACTGGTGGACTGCGTGATCCCGGGCTGCGCGATCAGCGGGCTGAGGGCCTGTTCCCAGTCCGGGATCTCAAGCACCGGGGCCTGCCGGGACAGCCGGCTGACGTCGGCGGGGGCCAGCAGCTGGACACGGATCGCCGGGTTGTCCTCGGCCGCGAACAAGAGTGCGGCCACGTGCTTGCAGTCCTTACGGACCGGACAGCTGCAGACACCCACCGTGCAGCTCCAGCCACCCGCCTTGCGGACCAGCTTCGCCGTCGTCGAATACGGCACATCGGAGCCGCCCCGGACCTTGCCGAGCATGAGTCCGGTGGCGGCGTCAAAGGAAATACCCGAAACGCGGCTCCCCATGGCGTACGCAAGTCCGGCCGCGAGGGAGCGGTCGTTGATCGCGGGAGTCTGTATTGCCAGTGCCGCACTATCGTCCGGATGGGATGGCATGTGCGCGCTACTTTCAGCAGTTGGTCATCTGCTCCATCTTAGCGAGCCTGGCAGGACT
>DATITT010000032.1:0-7924 GCA_035467435.1 Arthrobacter sp.
GGCCCTTTCGTGTCGACTCCGTCGCCACGCAGGGACCCGGCTGCCCCACTCTTGGGGCAGGCCCTTTCGTGTCGACTCCGTCGCCACGCAGGGACCCGGCTGCCCCACTCACCCCGTTTCGTTGTTCTACACACGGACGAAGTACGGTTAAGGGGTGCTGAAAACTGCCCTCAAACCCCGCTGGATCGCCGGACTCGTGTTCGCGATCGTCGTGTCAGGGGTGTTTGTGCTGCTCAGCCAGTGGCAGTTCAGCCGCTCGGCCCAGCCTGAGATGACGGTCTCCACGACGACCGAGGAACCCAAACCCCTCACCACGGTGCTCCAGCCCGGGGATTTCTTCCCCGGTTCGGTCGCTGACCAGATCGTCACCGCCACCGGCAGCTACGATCCCCAGAAGCAGGTCCTCGTCCCGGGCCGCCTCAGCGGCGGCGCCACGGGCTACTGGATCGTTTCGGCCCTGGCCGTGAACGACGCCCCCGTCCTGACCGGGGCCGGCGCTTCGCCGCAGACCTGGATCCCGGTGGCCCGTGGCTGGGTTGCCGACCCCTCGGACGTCCCTGCGCCGCCGTCGGGCACCATTGAACTGACCGGACGGCTGATGCCGTCCGAAGCCCCGCTGCCCGGGACCGACGCGGGCCCCGGCCGGGCCAGCGCCGTCTCCGTCGCGGAGCTCATCAACATCTGGGAAGTCAGCAGCTACCCCGGCTTCGTCGCCGCGAGCTCCGAGGCCGCCGGCGGCAGCGACGTCAGCGCCGCCTCCGGCGGAGAGGTCAAGCCGCTGAATATCGGGCCGCAGCCTCCCGCCGAAAAGGTCAACTGGATGAGCCTGTTCTACGCCTTGGAGTGGGTCGTGTTCGCCGGCTTCGCGCTGTTCATCTGGTGGCGCCTGGTGAAGGATGACTACCGCCGCGATCTTGAGGACGCCCTCGACGAAGAACACGAAGCCGCGGCGCCGGACTTCCCCGAACCGGACAGCACCGAACCGCACCCCACCGAAACGAAAGTGCAATCATGATCGAGCCCCAGCCGGCCGTCCAGCCGCAGCAGTCCAACACCTCCGGAAGCGGGCGCAGCAAGAAGCGCCGCTTTGGCGGAACCGAGGCCCAGATCCGTTCGGCTTTGAAGTTCTACCAGGTGCTCGCGTACATGACCGGAGCCATGCTGCTCCTGCTCTGCGCCGAACTGATCGCCCGATACGCCTTCGGCCAGTACCTCTTCGCTGGCGGAACCAACGCCGTCACCGGTGAGCCTTTCATCTTCGGATTCGCCGACGCCGAGCCGCCCGGCGTCATCGGCGGCGTGAATCTCTCCATCGCGGTCCTGATTGTGCACGGCTGGATGTACGTCGTTTACCTCATGTCCAACTTCCGCCTGTGGTCGCTGATGCGCTGGCCGTTCATGAAGATGATCCTCCTGGCGCTCGGCGGCGTGGTGCCGTTCCTGTCCTTTTACGTGGAGAAGAAGTTCCACGCCGAGGTGGAAGCCGAACTGGCCGCGAACCCGCAGGCTCCGCAGCGCTACTGAGCGCGCCTCGGTTGGGCTTTGAGCGCCCCCGCGGCCGGCCGGCCGGCGTCGGGCGTGTGAGTTCGCTTACCCGGCGGCCATTCCCGGGCCCGGACCGGCTTCTCGATGTGCGGCAGTACGGCGGCGCAAAGTAGGCTGTTACGGTGACTACTCCCACTGCATCCCAGACGTCCCACAAGCCCGTGCTGGTTGTTGACTACGGTGCCCAGTACGCGCAGCTGATCGCCCGCCGCGTCCGGGAAGCGAATGTGTATTCGGAAGTAGTTCCGCATACCTACAGCACCGAGCAGCTCCTGGCCAAGAACCCCGCCGCCATCATCCTCTCGGGCGGCCCCGCGAGCGTCTACGCCGAAGGCGCCCCAAGCGTCGGGTCGGACCTGTTCGAAGCCGGAGTGCCGGTCTTCGGTATCTGCTACGGCTTCCAGGCCATGGCGAACGCTCTCGGCGGTAAGGTCGCCCAGACCGGGCTCCGCGAGTACGGCGCCACCGAAACCACCACCATCGGTGAGGGCCGCTCCATCCTGGCGGGCATGCCCCAGCACCAGAGCACCTGGATGAGCCACGGCGACTCCGTCCACGAGGCACCCGACGGCTTTGAAGTGCTGGCGACGACGGCCGGAGCCGAGGTGGCCGCCTTCGCCAACGAGGAGAAGAGCCTCTACGGCGTGCAGTGGCACCCCGAGGTGAAGCACTCGGCGTACGGCCAGCGGGTCCTGGAGAACTTTCTGTTCCAAGGCGCCAAGCTGGAACCGAACTGGACCGCCGGCAATATCCTCGAGGAGCAGGTCGACCGGATCCGCAAGCAGATCGGCGACGCCCGGGTCATTTGTGGCCTGTCCGGCGGCGTTGATTCCGCCGTCGCCGCCGCCCTGGTCCAGCGCGCCGTCGGCGAGCAGCTGACCTGTGTGTTCGTGGACCACGGACTGCTGCGCGAAGGCGAAGCCGAACAGGTCGAACGTGACGTTGTGGCCGCCACCGGTGTCAAGCTCTACGTTGCCAACGAGCAGGAGCGCTTCCAGTCGGCCCTGGCCGGCGTCAGCGACCCGGAGACCAAGCGCAAGATCATCGGCCGCGAATTCATCCGCGCCTTCGAGGAAGCCGAGCTGGCGATCATCGCCGAGGCGGCCGCGCACGGCGAGAAGATCAAGTTCCTCGTACAGGGCACCCTGTACCCCGACGTCGTCGAATCCGGTGGCGGCGAAGGTGCAGCGAACATCAAGAGCCACCACAACGTGGGAGGACTGCCGGAAGATCTGCAGTTCGAACTCGTTGAACCGCTGCGCGCCCTGTTCAAGGATGAGGTCCGCGCCGTCGGCGCCCAGCTGGGCCTGCCGCAGGAAATCGTGGGCCGCCAGCCGTTCCCGGGCCCGGGCCTCGGTATCCGCATCGTCGGTGAAGTCACCAAGGAGCGCCTGGACCTGCTGCGCAAGGCAGACGCCATCGCGCGGGCCGAACTGACCGCGGCCGGACTGGACAACGAGGTCTGGCAGATGCCGGTCGTCCTGCTGGCCGATGTCCGCAGCGTCGGCGTCCAGGGCGATGGCCGGACCTACGGCCACCCGATCGTGTTGCGCCCCGTCTCCTCCGAGGACGCCATGACGGCGGACTGGTCCCGGCTGCCCTACGACCTGCTGGCCAGGATCTCCAACCGCATCACCAACGAGGTGGACGGCGTCAACCGCGTCGTGCTCGACGTGACCAGCAAGCCGCCGGGAACCATTGAGTGGGAATAGCCTGGTAACGGGTGGGATGGCCGGTCTCCTGGGAGGCCCGGCTTTTCCCCGTTCTTGGCCAGCCCGGCCGGGATTCCGGCAGCTACATTTAGCGGGAACGGCGATCCGGGGATTCGGTCGGATTTGTGTCCCGCCAGTGTTGCGGAGCCTCACCGGCGCCGGATTCGGGCTACCCTCGAAGGCATCCCGGTAATGTTCAGGACGTCCCGCGCGAGCACGGAAAACGTGAGCAAAGTAAACGCGAGTACAGAAAAGAAGGCAGCAGTGTCAGTTGGTCAAGGCCACCCCGAGGGCTTCGAAGAGCTCAGGAAATGGCTGTCAGGGCTCAAACCCGTCACCGGAGCAGACACCATGCTGCGCTTCACCAAAACGCCCGAGGGCTCCATCGACCTGACGCACGCGCATCCGTCCGGACTGGCGCAGCTGATGGCAGGCCGGCGCACCCGGCTCTCCACCCTGATCCGCGACCACCAGCAGTACGTCGTCGCCGCGCGGGCCTCCCGCAATCTGCGGTCCAAGATCTTCGAACTCGCCAATGACCGCGGCATCGACGCGGGCTACTTCTCGGCGGGCACGGTCGTCTGGACGTCCGCCGTTGGAGGCAAACCCCAGCGTGTGTCTGCCCCGGTCATGCTCGCCTCCATCTCCCTCACCATGCGTCCGGGCGAGGAGGACTACGAACTGCAGCTGACCGAACAGGCCAGGATCAACCCTGCCCTGATCCGGCATCTGAAGAGCATCCACGGGATCGTCTTCGACGTCGACGCCGTCACCCGGATGGCTTACAGCACCGCCCGGCTTGATCCCCAGCCGGTCCTCGACCGCCTCGGCACACTCATCGCGCCCATCCACGGCGCCGAGGTCGAGCACAACCTCCTGGTCTCCACCTTCGCGGACCTGTCCGGGAGCCTCGAGGATCCTTGGATCAACGAGAACCATCCCCTCGTCGCGGCGCTGGGCCGCGCCGCAGCCGGCGCGGCGGTGGACGTACCCGAGCTCAAGCCCGGGCGCTTCCCGAGTACCGATGAGCGGGATCCCGCCGAGGAACTGCTGCTGCTCGACGCCGACACCGACCAGCAGTACGTCGTCGACGCCGTCAGCGCCGGGGACTCGCTCGTGGTCAGCAGCCCCCCGGGCACCGGGCAGACCCAGACAGCCATCAATACCATCGGTGCCCTCGTCAATCAGGGCAAGACCGTCCTGGTGGTGGGGGACCGGCGCGCCAGCCTGGGCGAGATCTCTGCCGAGCTGGAAAGCCTGGGCCTGGACTCCGCCCTGTTCCAGCTCGCCGGCAACACCACCCCGCTGCAGCTCACGGGCCAACTGGTCCGGGCCATCACGCGCAATGAAAAATCCCTGGAGCCCCAGCTCAATAACCTGCACACCACCCTGATCGAGCACCGCCACGCCCTGAGGGACCACGTCGCCTCGCTGCACGACATCCGCCAGCGCTGGGGCTGCTCGCCCTACGAGGCCATGCAGTCGCTGGCCGGCCTGACCGCCCTCCAGCCGGCACCGGCCACCACCGTCCGACTCAAGCGCAGCGTGCTGGACAACATCCGCGACCGCGAGGAACTGGCCGGTCGGCTCCACCGCGCCGCCGAACTGGGCAGCTTCAGCCGGTCCTCGACCACAAGCCCCTGGCACGGCGCCCGCCTCCTGACCCGCAAGGAAACCCAGGAAGCCCAGCAGGTGGCCCGCTCGGTCGCCGGCAAGCTGCCGGAACTGCGGGCGCTGATGAGCGGCGTCGCCGATCACGCGGAGATCCGACTCGGCCGCACCTTTGCCGAGTGGGGCGACCAGGTTGATCTTCTCGTCGCGGTCCGCGAGAGCCTCGACAAATTCACCCCGGACATCTTCGACCGCCCGGTCCATGACCTCATCTCCGCCACCGCAGCCTCCTCCTGGCGGCGTGAACGCAGCATCGAGATGCCGTCCATGCAGCGTTCCCGCCTGCGCCGGGTGGCGAAGCAATATGTCCGCCCGGGCGTCCACATCGCCGACCTGCACAGCTCCCTGGTTCTCGTCCAGGAGCAGCGGGCCGCGTGGTCCGGCTACGCCACGACGCAACGCCATCCGGCGGTCCCGTCCGGCCTCGGGGAGATCATCGCCCTGTACCGAGAGCTGGAATCGGAACTGGCCGAGCTGGGCCAGGCCGTCTGGCACACGGCCGCGGGCGGCGAGTTGCACACCACTCCCTTCGAAGAACTCATGGACCGACTGGACCGGCTGGTCGCCGACACCGGGACGCTCGAGACGCTGCCGGAGCGGACGCTCCTCGTCGAAAACATGCGCGAGCATGGTCTCGGCGAACTGCTCGCCGACCTGGCCGAGCGTGAGGTGCCGGCCGAATCGGTCGCCACGGAGCTTGAGCTCGCCTGGTGGCAGTCGGCGCTCGAGGCCATGATCAGCGGGGACGATTACCTGGCAATGTCCGACGGCGACGCCCTGCGCCAGCTCGAAGCCGAGTACCGCCTCGCGGACAACGCCCACATCGCCAGCGGGGCGGCCCGGCTGCGCTGGAAGCTGGCCGAACGGTGGCGGGCCGCCATCGCGGAGCACCCGCGCCAGGCGGAGCTGCTGCGCATCCTGCTCAAGGACGGCCGGGTAACCCTGTCGACCCTGACCGGGCAGACCGCCGAGCTGCTGCCCATGCTGGTGCCGGTGTGGTCGGTGAGCCCCTATCTCCTGACGGCGGTCCTGCCCGTGGATCAGAGGTTCGACGCGGTTGTCATCCTCGACGCCGAGGCGACGTCACTGCAGGCTGTCCTGCCGGCCATCGCCCGCACCAAACAGGTCATCGCCTTTGGTGATGACCGGATCGCCAGCCCGCGGACCTTCACCGTCAGCGTGGAGCGGCTTGCCGCAGGCGAGAGCTCCCACCAGAGTGTCGAGAGCGCTTACCAGGCTCTGGCTGCCGTGCTGCCGACCTGGAGCCTGCGCACGGTCTACCGCGCCGTTGATGAAGACCTCGTGCGGCAACTGAGCAAGGGCTTCTACGACGGCGGACTGCGCCGGTTGCCCGAGGGCCAGTCCGCCACCGGGTTGGACCGCGCCCTGACGGTGGAATACCTGCCGGACGGCACGGGACTGCCCAGCGCCGACCAGGACGGTGTCGAATCCGTCGTGGCCGAGGTCAACCGTGCGGTGGAGCTGGTCTTCGAACACGCCCGGCTGCGGCCGCGGACGTCGCTGGCTGTCGTCACCGGCAGCCTCCGGCACGCAGCCCGGATCGGCGAGTCCATCCGGATGCAGCTGCCCAACTACCCGCTGCTGGCCAGCTTCTTCACTGCCGGCGACGAATCCTTCCGGGTGGTGGACCTGGAACGCGCCCAGGGCCTGGTCCGCGACCACGTGATCTTCTCGCCAGGCTACGGCCGCACCCCGCACGGGCGGGCTCTCCACAGCCTGGGCCCGTTGTCCCAGGACGGTGGACGGGCCAAGTTCGCCCTCGCCATGACACGGGCGCGACGGTCGCTGCACGTGCTGAGCTGCTTCCGTCCCGAGGACCTCGACGTGACCCGGCTGAGCCACGGCGCGGTCGACTTCTACGAACTGCTGGACCGTGAAATCGCGGGGAACTCCGATCTTGGCAGCCCGGCATCGCGCGCCGCCGCCAGCGAACAGGCCCTGGGAGCAGACCCCCTCGTGGCTGACCTCGGTGACCGCTTGCGGGCCCGGGGTGCCAGGGTCTGGCACCAGTACGACGGCGCACTGAACATGGTGGCCGCGGCGGACCCGTTGAGCACCCTCGGACGGGACGATGCCGAGATTCCCCGTCCGGTGGCGATTGAATCCGACGGCACCGAGCAGTACCGCCGACTGACCGTCCGCGAACGCAGCAGGCTCCGGCCGCAGCTCCTGGAGCGGCTCGGCTGGCGGTACATGCCACTATGGACCATAGAGGTTTTTACCGATCCTTCGGCCTGCGCTGACCGCATCGGCGGATACCTTGGCCTGGAAAAGCCGGCCGTGACGCACCGCAAACAGACGTCGCCGGGATTCTTCGACCACAACGTCGAGACCCTGGCCGTCAATGAGGCGCAGGCACCGGAGCGGCGCACCCCGTCCGGAGGGCCGGACAGCGCGCAGGAGTACGGAAAAGATCAGGGCAGTAAGGAGGCCGGCGGCATGACTGCGGACGGCGCCACCCAGAATGATGGTGACATTCAGAATCACGGTGGCATCCAGGACGATCGCGATGTGGCTGACAGCGGCGAAGGCCGGGACAGCAGCCGGGACAACGCCACGGCGGAACCAGCACCGGAGTCTGTCCCGGCCGGCGGGCTGCCGAACAAGGCTGCGGAAGACGATCCGAGGCGTTGGGGCGACGAACCCGGTGGCTACGACCACGACTCCTGGCTTGAGGAACAGAAGCCTCCGCACTGGGGCTAGGCTCCTTCTCGGCCCGGACCGCGGGTGTGGGTTTCCGGCAGAGGTCGTGCCGGGTCCCGGCCGGAAGGGTCGGTTAGCCGGGAGCGGCCGCCACGAGGACAAAGAACAGCTTCCCCTGCGTGGATGCACCCGCGAGGCGACCCGCCTGTTCGGCGTCGGCAGCCACAACCAGGAGGCCGTCGGTCTCCCCGGTTGCCAGCCATTGGCCGGCCCCGCTGCCGTGCTCGGAGGTCCACAGCACCGGCACCGCGGCGGCCAGCACCTCGGATGCT
>DATITT010000033.1:0-4978 GCA_035467435.1 Arthrobacter sp.
TGGGGCCCTCATGACAAGCAGACCTCGACTATTCCGAGTGATTTCGCTGGGCATCATTGCGTTCTTCCTCCTCGCAGCGGCTGCTGACTGCGGCCAGGCGGCCAGAGCCGCTGTATCAGCCGTCGCAAAAGGTAGCGACGATACGTCCAGGGTGGTCATCCACTCGGCGGAGCCGGCCGAGCTGAAAGTTGCCGCCAAGAGCCTGGACGATCTGGTATCCAAGGTCCCTGGCAAAGGGTCTCTCAGCCCGCAAGAACTGGCAGTCGTGACTAACGCGGAGGGCCGTGCCACAGCACTCCGGGAATTTGCGACATTGCTCGGCGTTGCAGATGAGGTCTCCGCTTCCATCACCAAGGAGTCGTGGATCCTAGTGCGGGGTTCCCTCATCCGTGGGAGCACCCCCTCACCGCAATTCTCCAAATATATGGACGACCTGGCGAGGGAGCTGGTGAAGGACACAACGTGCTCATCTTTTGCCGCTCTCATGTCCGCACAGCAGAAGCAAGAGGTCTCCGAGTACACGCCCACGTTCACGCCTATCCAACCCTCAGAGGCGGGCGTGCTCAGAGTCGTCCAAAAGAATCTGACCGACATGAACTATCTACTCGACGAAGTCCGCTGGGTCTTGGACACCGCCGGTCTATCGTCAAAAATCGTCGGAAAAGCCAAAGGCTACGTCGGCAAGACGAAGTCGGCCGTGAGTGCAGCAGCATGGAACAACGCAGGCGCAACAAACGCATACCTGCGACTCTGCGTCTTCAAATAACCGACAAACCGGGCCTAGTACACCACCCGGAAACTACTGAAGGCGCCCGTGGCCCGGGAGATCGATTCCTCCACGTTCTCCACCCGTCCCGGCGCTTCCGGTGAGCGCAGCCAGCGCCGGAAGTCCAGCACCACCGACTCGGGTCCCTCCGCCACGATGCCCACCGAACCGTCACTGTTGTTCCGGACCGTGCCGGTCAGCCCCAGCTCACCAGCCTGGCGCACCGTCCAATAGCGGAATCCAACGGCCTGCACCACACCGTCCACCCGCGCCGTCAGCCGGACCCATTCGCCGGCATCACTCTTCGGAAACTCAGCCATGCTCCCAATCTAGCGCCCCTCGCGGAGCCCACCGCCAGAGGAAACGGGCACCTTCCACATAGGGACTTTTGCGCCCTACTAGGGACTTTTGCCCCTTACTAGGGACCTTTGCCCCTTCCCTTGCCCAGACCCCAGCAGGAAGGATAGTCAGACGCGCTGCGGGGACGTGTCGAGACAACGGCATGGCACATGGAAGTGCTTTACCCCTCCCGCTGCGTTGCATTGCCCGAAAGGACAAACAAAATGGCAGGACAATTCGAGATCTTCACGGACGCTGAGGCCAACGTCCGATTCCGGCTCCTCGGCGCCGACGGCACGGTTTTGGCGATTTCCAAGGCTTTTGAGGACAAGCAGTCGGCCGCGGACGGCATCATGGCGGTCCGCGAATGCGCCGGCACGGGCCTGATCAAAGAGGCCCGTTCCAACGCCTGGGGCGGCACCGGCAACACCAGGGCAGGCCTGCCGAAACCGGCGCACCGCCGGCACCGGCATATCCCCGCCGTCTAGACGGCGAATCGGCAAGACCCCGGGCGGGCAGCCCGGCAGCATCGGGAGCCGCCATGGACGAAGCACGGGTCCACATCAGCGGCTTCCGGATGGACTTCGGCGACACCACCGTGGTCCGCGACCTGTCCTTTGACGTGCACGCCGGCGAGACCTTCGGTTTCCTCGGCAGCAACGGCTCCGGCAAGACCACCACCATCCGGGCCCTGCTGGGCATCTACGAGCCCACCGCCGGCATCCTCCACATCAACGGCCGGGAGTTCAAACCCGAGCACGGCGACCGGCTGGGCTACCTTCCCGAAGAGCGCGGGCTCTACAAGAAGGAAAAGGTCATCGACATCATGACCTACTTCGGCCGGCTCAAAGGGATGGAACGGCGGACCGCGAAGCAATGGTCGCTCGAGTACCTGGACCGGGTGGCGCTCGCGGACCGGGCCTCCGCTGTGCTGGACAAGCTCTCCAGCGGACAGCAGCAAAAGGTCCAGCTCGGTGTCACCATCATGAACAACCCAGAGCTGCTGATCCTGGACGAACCCACGAAGGGCTTCGACCCCGTCAACCGGCGCCTGCTGATGGACATCATCGCCGAGCAGAAGCAGGGCGGCGCCACCGTGGTCATGGTGACCCACCAGATGGAGGAGGTGGAGCGGCTCTGCGACCGGGTCATCCTGCTCAAGGACGGCACCGCGGAGGCCTACGGGACCATCGACGAGGTGCAGAACAAGTACGGCGGCCGCATCATCCGGATCAGGCACAGCGGCGCCATCCCGCCCTCGCCGCACTACGAGGCGATGCTCCAGGAAACGAACTACTCCGAGCTCTCCATCACCGACGCCACCGACGAAGCCGTGATCCTCAAGGGCCTGATCGACGCCGGCGTGACCGTCCGGAGCTTCACCACCACCAAGATCTCCCTTGAGGACATCTTCATCCGGGTCTACGGCGACCAGAACAAACCTGCCACGTCCGGAACTGCTGGCAGCGCCGGTCCCGCACGGCCCCCCGCCCGGGACGGGGCGTAGGGCCGTGGCGCAGCACAATCCGCATCACAATCTAGGTACGGTTCTGAGTTTCGAGTTCATCCGCACCGTGACCAAACGCCGGTTCTGGATCGGCACCTTGTCCGTCCCGCTCATCATTGCCGTGGTGTTCGGGCTGATCTTCCTCAGCAACACCACCACGGACAGCGCGGCCGCGGCGCAGAGTAGCGCCCAGTTCAGCATTTCCTACACGGATGCCTCGGGACTGATCACCGCCGAAGACGCCGCGCTCTTTGGTGCCACCGCCGCGGACTCCCCCGACGCCGGGATCGCCGCCGTGCAGTCCGGCGCCGTGGAGGCGTACTTCGACTACCCGGCCCAGCCCGAGTCGGCGGCCGTGCGCGTCTACGGCGCGGACAGGGGCCTCTTCGAGAACGGCAAGTATGCCGCCGTCGCGCAGGCCCTGCTGGCGCACGCCGTCGAACAGCGGATCGGTTCCCCGCAGCTGTCCGCGCTCGCGGCCGGGCGGGTGCAGATCGAGACCGTCACGTATGACGGCACGGAGGAATCCGGCGGCCTGGGCGCGGTGATCCCGCCGCTGGTCTTCCTGGTCATCTTCTACGGGCTGATCGTGCTCCTGGCCGGGCAGATGCTCAACTCCACGCTGGAGGAGAAGGAAAACCGCGTCACCGAGATGATCCTGACCACCCTCAAACCGACGACGCTCATCGCGGGCAAGGTCATCGCGCTGTTCGCGATCGGCCTGGTCCAGATGATGGTGTTCCTCTCCCCCATCATGATCGCCCGGCTGCTCTTCCCCGAGGAGCTCAGCCTCGCGGCCCTGGACCTGCCCCCGCTGATCCTGGACCCGGTCCGGATGACAGTGGGCCTGCTGATCCTGGTCGGCGGCTTCGCCCTGTTCACCACCACCCTCGTGGCCATCGGCGCCGTGATGCCCAACGCCAAAGAGGCCGGGAACTTCATGGGTGTGATGATGGCGCTGATCTTTGTGCCGTTCTACGCCGTGGCCCTGGTGGTCTCCGATCCGCAGTCCGTGATCGTGCAGATCTTCACCTTCTTCCCGTTCTCCGCCCCGGTGACCGCCCTGCTGCGCAACGGCTTTGGCTCCCTGAGCCTGCTGGAGGCCGGCCTTGTGATCGCAATCCTCTTCGTGGGCGCGGCCGTGATGCTCCGCCTGGCCGTGCGGCTCTTCCAGTACGGCTCGATCTCCTACACCTCGAAGGTCAACGTCCGGACTGCGCTGCGTGCCGGTGCGCGGCACCCCGCCGCTGATGAGCCCCCGACGACGGCCCGCTGAGGACGGTCCCGGCTGCTAGCCCGCCGGCGCATCCGCAGGCCGCAGGGACGTGATCATCGTCCGGACGTTCCGGTATTCCGGGGTGGACGCGTACAGCCTGGCCTTCTCCAGGTACGGCAGCGCGGGGTCCCCGGGCGTCTTGTTGTGCTCCGGGTTGTACGTCCCGCCGAAGAAGGCGCCGCTGGGCGGCCACAGGAACAGGTGGAACATCGGGCACGCCATGGCCCCGGGTTCTTCGGGGATCATGGTGATGCCGTAGGCCGCGATGGTGGACCGGGTGGCCACCGGATCAGTATCGTCACCCCGGGACTCGAAAACATAGCGGGGCACCCCGCCGTCGGCGCCCCCGCCCTCGGCGAGGGAGACCATCGGCTTGGAATCGTAGACCTCGAACGGGGTCTTGACGACGCATTCGGACCCGGTGACGATGTCGGTCCGCAGCCCCGCCATCGGTTTCCCCTCGGCGTTCAGCACGTCCACGAACTCGCCGACAAGCGCCCCGCCGGGGTCCTTCACTGTCCAGCCCGCGGGGTAGTCGAACGACAGTCCCGCGTCCGTCGTCGTGAACGTCTTCCAGCCCGACGACGGCCCCTCCGACGCCGACGGCCCGGCGGACGCCGTGGCGGACGCCGTGGTGGACGGACCCGGGGTTAACGGAGCCGCAGTGCTGCCCTGGGTCTGGCTCGCCGAACCCGCGGGGCCCTCCGGCTCGGCCGGGAACAAACCGCAGGACGTCAGCAGCAGGACCAGCCCCAGCGACGTGCCCAGGGTGGCGGCTGCGGTGGCGCCGGGGACAGAGCCGGGTGGGCCCGCCGGCCTCCTCACGTCATGGCTTTCCGGCCGGCCGCAGTGAGGTGATTGCCTGCTTGACGTACTTGTACTCGGTGGTGTCCATGTACACCTCGGGGGTATCCACGTGCATGGGACCTCCCGGGGTGGTGTCGAACGGGTCGTAGACACCGCCGAACATGGCGCCGCTGGGCGGCCAGGTGAAGAAGTGGAAGATCGGGCAGGCGGTGTCCCCGGTGGGCTCCGGCGCGGAGGTGAGGCCGTAGGCCAGGGTGAGGGACGTCGACGGATCACTCGACGC
>DATITT010000034.1:0-5607 GCA_035467435.1 Arthrobacter sp.
GGCCCAGCAGGGTGGCCAGCGGCCCGAGGAACAGGAACACTGCCAGCAGTCCCAGTTCGGCCAGCACTGCCCAGACCAGCAGCCGGTTGGTGAACCAGCCGAGTTGCCACGGCGGCACGGACGCGCTGCGGCAGGCGAAGGCATTGGCAAGCTGCGCGAGGACCACGGTGGTGAACGCAGCGCCGGAGGCGGCCATCAGCACGTCCGACGCCGGCAGCTCGGCCCCCGGGGTCCAGCCGGCCCCGAGCAGGACAGCCGTGTACGCCGTCATTTCGAAGAGCGCCTCGACTGGCCCCAGCACCCCGAATACCCGGAACATCAGTGCCCGGTCCATCAGGTGCCGACGTTCCGGCGGCCGTTTCAGTGTCCCCTTGCTCGGGGCCTCGCTGCCCAGAGCCAGTGCGGGGAGCAGGTCGGTGCCGATGTCGAGGGCGAGGATCTGCAGCACACTCAGCGCCAGCGGGAACCGCCCGCCGGAGAGCGCCCAGATCACGAAGGGGGTGAGCTCGGCGACGTTGTCCGTCAGGTGGTAGGTCAGGAAGCGCCGGATGTTCGCATACGTGGCGCGGCCCTGCTCCACCGCCGCGATGATGGTGGCGAAGTCGTCATCGAGCAGCACGAGGTCCGCCGCCTCGCGGGCCACGTCCGTGCCGCTCAGTCCCATGGCGATGCCGATGTCCGCCTGCTGGAGCGCCGGGCCGTCGTTGACGCCGTCGCCGGTCATCGCCACCACGTGGCCGCGGCCCTGAAGCAGGCGGGCCACCCGGAGCTTTTGTTCCGGGGTGACCCGGCTGACCACCACCCCGTCGCGGTCCAGCAGCGCGGCCAGGACGGCGTCGTCCTCGGGCAGGCTGTGGCCCTCCAGGACCAGCTCGGGTGATCCGATCAGCCCGGTTTCCCGGGCGATGGCGGCCGCGGTGAAGGCATGGTCGCCGGTGACCATGGCCACCTTGATGCCGGCCTCGCGGGCCGCCTCGAGGGCCACACGGACCTCGGCCCGGGGCGGGTCGTGCAGGCCGATCAGCCCCAGCAGCGTCAGTTCGCGCTCAGCCTCCTCCAGTTTGAAGCTGGCGCCGGGCGGGCCGGGCAGGGTCCGCTCGGCCACGGCCAGTACCCGCAGCCCCTGGGAGGCCATCTGGTCAACCATCTCCCGCGCCCGGGCGGCGCCCGCTGCCTCACCGGCGTCGCCGCCGCCGTGCACGCACAGTGGAATCACGGATTCCGGGGCGCCCTTGACGTACAGCGTGGTGCCGACGATCGCGGACTCCCGCAGCCGTCGGGGATCGAAGGCGAAGCGGTGCGACACCGCCGGCTCGGCTGGACCCGCCCCGGGATCTGGCCCGGGACCGGCCAGCCGGGCGGCCAGCGCGGCGATGGCGGCCTCCATCGGGTCGCCCTCCGCCACCCACTTGCCCTCGTGGAGCACCGCGCGGCCCACGGAAGCGGCCAGTGCGGCGGTGCTGAGGTGCTGCGCCTCCCCGGCTCCCGTCCCGGTGACTTCGGCCTCCGGACCGTACCCCGCGCCGATGACGCTGAGCACCCCGGCCGGGGTCCAGACCTCGACGGCGTTCATCCGGTTCTGGGTGAGCGTGCCGGTCTTGTCCGTGCAGATGAAGGTGGTGGAGCCGAGGGTTTCCACCGCTTCCAGGTTCCGGACCAGTGCGTTGCGCTGTGCCATCCGCTGCGCCCCGACGGCCAATGACAGCGTGACAGTGGGCAACAGGCCCTCGGGCACCAGCGCCACCATCACGCCGAGGGCAAACAAAAAGGCATCCCGCCAGGAGATTCCGACCAGCAGGGAGAGCACAAAGAACAGCACGCCAATGCCCAGGGCCATCGTGGCGGTGATGCGGACGATGCGCTGCAGTTCCAGCGCCAGCGGGCTCGGCGGCGCCTCCACCTTGCCCGTCAGGGCTGCGATTTCGGCGAGCCTGGTCTTCCCGCCCGTTCCTGCGACCACACCTTCGGCCTGGCCGTTGACCAGGAAGGTCCCGCCAAAGACGGTGTCGCCGGGGACTTTGGCGAGCGCCTCGCTTTCACCGGTGAGCATCGATTCGTCCACGGCGCAGCCGGCCGCCAGCACCAGCCGGAGGTCCGCCGGGACCCGGTCGCCGGCCACCAGGACGACGGCGTCGTCCGGCACCAGCTCGGTGGTGTGGACCTTGATGACGCGGTTGTCCCGGCGGACCGAGACCATCGCCGGGAGCAGCTCACGGAGCTTCCCGGCGGCACGCTGGGCGCGCTCCTGCTGGATGTAGGCGAAGATCCCGTTCACCAGGATCACGACGACGATCGCGATGGCCAGCTGCGGCATACCCGCCAGGTAGGCCAGCACGGAGGCACCCCACAGCAGGAGGGCGAAGAAGTGGGTCAGTTCGGCCAGCAGCCTCCGCCAGCGAGGGACAGTGCCGGCCTCCGGCAGCTTGTTCGGCCCGAATTGGGTGAGCCTCCGGGCCGCCTCGGCGGAGCTCAGCCCGGCAACGCCCGGCAACGCCCCGGCGCTTGTCCCTCCGGCAGGAGCCTCCGGCGTCACGGCTGGCCGGGGCCGCTTAGGCGCAACACCGCAGACCGGCCCGGGTCAGGTAGCTCATGGATTGAGGGTGCGCCCCGCGGGTGCCACCCGTTAGGGCCAAAAGTCACGCGGGGCGCCGTCCACCCAGTTGAACTCCGCGGAGTTCCTGCGACGCCACTGTCGAGTAATCAGTCGGCGTACCCCTCGGTGACCTTGTGTCAACGGCCCAGTACTGGGTGTCAGTTTCGAAGTCGTCTGCACGTAAAGTCAGAAGCCGTCTGCACCGCTGAGACATGCTCTCAGGAGGGCGCTGCGCGCATCGTTGCCGACAAGAGAATCCACACCCGTGACATCGGCAAGATGCCCGGGGTCGCCCGCGCCACCGTCTACCGATACCCCATATAGGAAACACCAGGAACCCTCGTGCTCGGGCCCACCAAGTGGGCGTCCGTCACAATTAGCTCAGACTCCGTAGACGTTTTTTCGGGCCTCGATGTAGCGTCCCCGCACCTCGGCGCCCCAGTGTCCTTCGGGTTCGTAGGCGGCTTCAACGCTTCGTTGCCAGTCGGGAAGGCTTCCGGAGGCTGACCATGCCGCTTGTCTAGCAGCCCCTAGCGCCACGTATTCTTTCGTTGTCGGGATCTCGACAGGCATCCCGAAAATACTGGCTGCGGCCTGGCGAAGCGCCCTGGACTTCGATCCTCCGCCGATCAGCAGCACTTTTTCCGGGGCCACGCCGGACTGTCTAAGAATGTCGACGGCGTCGGCCAGTGAATTGAGTACACCCAGCACTGAGGCGCGGGCAAGGTTCGGCGGGGTCATGTTGCTCCTGCTGAGGCCGGTCAGGGTTCCGGTCGCGTGGGGAAGGTTGGGGCTCCGCTCCCCGTCCAGATACGGAAGGAATGTCAGCCCTCCCGCTTCCCGGTCGGCGGCCAGCGCCAGCGAATCGAGTGCCGGCAGGTCGATCTCCAGCATTGAGGCGGTGGCGGCCATCACCCGGGCGGAATTGAGCATGGCCAGCAGGGGCAAATGGTTGCCGGTGGCGTCCGCGAAACCCGCGACAGCCCCGGTTGGATCGGGGACAGCGGACGGCGTTGTGGTGAACACGGTTCCGGAGGTGCCGATCGAGACCACGATTTCGCCGGGGCGCACGCCCAGACCCAGGGCTGCTGCGGCGTTGTCACCGGCCCCCGGCCCCAGGAGGGCCCCGTCAATGCCCCACCCGCTTTGCACGCTTCCGGCCGGTTCGTCATAGGGCACCACTCGGGGAAGCTGAGGAACGCGTCCGAAGAAGCGTTCCAGCAGGTCGGTACGGTAGCTGTTGGTCACGGCGGAGTAATAGCCGGTGCCCGAAGCGTCGCTTCGGTCGGTGGTGAACTCGCCGGCCAGGGCGCCGTTCAGCCAGTCATGAGGCAGCACCACCTGTGCGATCCGGTTCGCTGCGTCCGGTTCGTTCCGTGCCAGCCATGCCAGTTTGGTGATGGTGAACGAAGCGACCGGGACAAGGTTGACGGCGTCGACCCACCCCTCGGGTCCCAGTTCATCCCGCAGGCGCGCAGCGTCGGCGGCACTGCGGGTGTCATTCCACAGCAGCGCGTCGTACACGGGTTTCCGGGAACTGTCGAGGGCGACCATTCCATGCTGCTGGGCGGCAACGCTGACGGCGGCGACGGACCCACCCAGGCGGTCCGCGCCGCCTGCCCGCCACGCTTCACGCAGTGCGGTCGTCCAGATTTCGGGGTTCACCGATGTGCTGTCGGGGTGCGGGGCCGCAGCCGAAGAGATGACGTCTCCGCTTTGGGCGTCCACGGCCAGAACTTTGCAGGACTGGGTGGAGGAATCCACTCCGATGACAATGCTCATAGGTCATTCTCCTCATGGCTCAGGTCACTCAGGGCTTTGGCCAGCGGCTCATCAACGATCAAGGTGGTGACAAAACCGGCCCTGGCCACGGCCCGCACTGCGTCTGCCCGAGCTTCTCCCTGGGCTATGGCAATCACCCTCGGGGTTCGCTGCAACTGCTTGATGGTGACGGCGATGATGCGCTCGTCCAGTCCGGATTCGACCGAAACTCCCGCTGAGTTGAGCAGCCGTCCTGAACATTCCGCTACGGCGCCGGCCAGCACAGCTTCCTCGCGCACCGCAGGGTCCGCCCGTTCCCAGACCGTGGAGCAGCCGGGCTTCCACGCGCCGATTGCCACCACAGCCAGGTCAAGGAAATCCGCTTTGGCCAGCGTCCCGGCAATCTCCGGCTGGCGCAACAGACCCGATGCCGTCGCCGGATCCTCAACCACCAGAGGTGACCACAGGGGCCAGGCCAGTCCGCCGCTCAAATGTGACAAGCGCTGGATGAGTTCAAGCGGATTGCTGTCTGCTTCGGCCGGAAGGGCACCCGCGAGCTGGACGATGTCGCACCGGGGAAGTTCTCCGACCAGCCGGGAGGCAACGTCCAGGGTGCGGGACCAGGAAATACCGAGGGTCCCCCCGGAGGGCGCCTGACGGGAGATTTCCGCCGCCGCGGCCTTTGCCAGGATCCCGCGGGCCTGGATTTCACCACCCGCTACGTCCACGACTATGACCTGGCCCACGTTCAGGGAAGTCTCAATCCGCCCCACGTCCGCGCTTGAGAGGTGGGACGGAAAATGAACCTTGATCTCCACGATGCCCGCCTCGCGGGCTTCGGTCAGCAGCCGTGCTACCTGAAACCGGGAGAGGTCGTAGTTGGCCGCAATTTCCACCTTGGGGCGGTTCTCCAGGTAGTACTCCCGTCCGATGCGCGCCAGAAGCTCCTCATGAGATTGTTCGGGCATGTCGTTGCTCTTTCCACCGACTTATCGTTTGAGTCCCGCCTATTGCTCAAATGAGTCTATATGACTAGAGTCACTTAACACATGAGCGGTTGCAGGTCGCTCATATGTGCACATAGCGTTTCGGTCGGGGCGGTGATGCCCCGGCATCTGGGTCCCGGAATATACGCAGACGCCCTGCAGACGTCTCAGACAGCGGTATCCCGACCTCATAAGAACAAAGGAGTCCTTGAATGCGCGCAAATACACGTGTCGCGGCGTTGGCCGCGGGTGCCCTGTGCGTGGCGC
>DATITT010000035.1:0-4021 GCA_035467435.1 Arthrobacter sp.
TTCCGCGGCCCGGGCGAACGTGTCATAGGCCTCCAGGAACTGGTCGAAGCTGAAGTGGTGCGTGGCGAACTTCTCCGCCGGCACCTTCTTCTGGGCTACGAGTTTGAGCAGCATCGGCGTGGTGTTGGCATTCACCAGGCCCATACTGATGTTGATGTTCTGGATCCAGAGGTTTTCCACATGCAGCTCCACGGATTTGCCGTGCACGCCGACGTTGGCCACATTGCCGCCCGGGCGCACGACGTCGATGCACATATCGAAAGTGGTCGGGATGCCGACTGCCTCTATCGCCACGTCCACGCCCTGCCCGTCGGTCAGTGCGAGCACCTGCTCCTTCCAGTCGGCGTCGCTGGACAGGACGACGTCGGTGGCGCCAAACTCGCGGGACTTGTCCAGCCGGTTCGCGTCGAGGTCGATAGCGATGATGGTGGCGGCTCCGTAGAGTCCGGCGGTGGCGATGGCGGCGAGACCCACCGGGCCGGCACCAACGACGGCGACCGTGTCGCCGGGCTTGACCCGGCCGTACTGCACCCCGATCTCGAAGCCGGTGGGGAGGATGTCGGAGAGCATCACGGCTTGCTCGTCCGTGACGCCCGAGGGGAGCAGATGGAGCGAGTTTTCGGCGTAGGGCACGCGGACGTACTCCGCCTGGGTGCCGTCAATCAGGTGGCCAAAGACCCAGCCGGTGCCGGAGGCCCCCTCCTCGCCCATGCAGTGCGAGTAGAGCCCGGTCTTGCAGTTGGCGCAGTGGCCACAGGACTTGATGCAGGAGATGATGACGCGGTCCCCCACCTTCAGGCTGGTGACCGAGGAGCCGACCTCGGTGATGGTCCCGACTCCTTCGTGGCCCAGGATCCGGCCCTTGGTCACGGCGGGAACGTCCCCCTTGAGAATATGGAGGTCCGTTCCGCAGATCGTGGTGGTGTCCACTTTGACGATCACGTCACTGGGATTTTGGATCTTCGGATCGGGAACGTCCGTCCAGGACTTTTCTCCGGGACCGCCATAGACGAGGGCTTTCATGCGTTCTCCTTGATTCTGAGGATGTTCGGCGGATCCACGATGCGTAGCCGGCACGGTGTGACGGAGTTGTCGATGCCGGACGACACGACTGAGCGGCTGGCATGGTCGTGGAGTTCTTCAATGGCCTCGGCCGTCACGCGGGCGTGAGCCAGGTCCACCACGATTTCGTAGCCGGGGAGCTTTGATGCCACCCGGCGACAGACGACATGGAGAGCGCGGATGTTCGCGGGTGTCACCACCCCCCGAACGTTGACGCGTGCCGACTTCTCTACGGCGTCGATCCGGATGAGCACCCTCATGCGGGGATCCCCGTGCGAGGGGTGTGCGTAGTAGGCGCTGGACCGGTTGCCGTGTTGCCTGTGGGTCACGGGGCATCAGAGCTCCCGCGCAACCCGTGGGCGGATTCAACGATGCAAATATCACTGGTGACTGTCATGGTGGCTGCGGTCTCCCGCCCCAGTCCCGCAGACGCGGTAAGGAGCGGAACGCCTTTTCCTTCCCCAAGGTTCGAGCGAGACCGTACAACTGATAAGCAAGCGGTTCATCCCCAATGGCCGTGCAGGAACCGCCCCAAATCCAGCATGGTGGGTGCGTGTTCCCGGGGCAAGGGACGAAAGTCCCTTATCCTCTGGAACAAGCGGACTCCGGCGGGTTCGGCGGGTCCGGATAGGCACTGCGGGCCCCGGCCCATAGCCTGTTTCCTATGCCTGAGACTCCCGCCAATGCCGTGAACCACCTCATGCTCGCCTCGGCGCGGGTCCCCGGCGAGACGGCGCTGTATGACGTGCACGTGGCCAGCGGCGTGGTTTCCCGCATCACTCCCTCCGGGATGCCTGGTTTTCCCGGATCCCAGGTGGTCAATCTGGACGGCCGGTACGTCATCCCGGGGCTGTGGGATGAGCATGTCCACATGACGCAGTGGGCCCTCGCCGCCAACCGGATTGACCTGTCGGGTGCCGCCTCGGCGCGTGCGGCGGCCGACGTCGTGCGTTCTTCTCTGTCCGGCCCCGGCCTTGCGGGTGAAGGGGGCAGCGGGCTGACGGTGGTGGGTGTCGGCTTCCGTGACGCCGTGTGGGCGGATGTTCCCAGCCTGGAGCTGCTCGACGGCGCCACCCGCGGCCTGCCGACGGCGCTGCTCAGCCATGACCTGCACTGCGTCTGGCTCAACAGCGCGGCGGCTTCCCGCTACGGCGTGCCGGTGGACTCGTCCGGGCTGCTGCGCGAGGAACCGGCCTTTGAACTCACCCGTGAGCTGGGCAAACTGCCGGACGCGGTGGTGGATGCCTGGGTGCGTGAGACGGCGCAGGCGGCGGCTGCACGCGGGATCGTGGGGATTGTCGATTTCGAAATGACCTGGAACCGCGATGTGTGGCTGCGCCGCGTGGCTGGCGGTTTCGATTCCTTCCGGGTGGACGCCGGCGTCTATCCGCAGGACCTGGCGCGGGCCATCGCTGAGGGCATACGGACGGGGCAGGAGCTCGACGGCGGCGCGGGGCTGTTGCGGGCCGGCCCGCTCAAGGTGCTGATCGACGGCTCGCTGAACACCCGCACGGCGTTTTGCGTGGACCCGTACCCGCACGGCGGCCGCGGGCTGCTGACGGTGAGTGAGGCGGAGCTGCTGGATTTGCTGGTCCGGGCCCGGGAATCCGGTTTTGTTCCGGCGGTGCACGCGATCGGCGACGGCGCTAATGAGGTGGCACTGAATGCTTTTGCGACGGCTGGGATCGCCGGGCGGATTGAGCATGCCCAGTTTGTCCGGGGCCAGGACTTCGCGCGGTTCGGCGAGCTGGGTCTCACGGCGAGTGTCCAGCCCGCCCATGCCCTGGATGACCGTGATGCTGCCGATTCCAACTGGGCCGGGCGCACGGACCGGGCTTTCCCGTTGCGGTCGCTGCTGGCTGCCGGGGCCACCCTGGCGCTGGGCTCCGATGCGCCGGTGGCGCCGCTGGAGCCGTGGACCGCGATGTCGGCGGCAACCACCCGGGCGCGGCAGGACGGTCGGGAGCCCTGGCACCCGGAGCAGGCGCTCACCCGGCAGGAGGCCCTGGCCGCGTCAACGCGCGGGCGGGGACGGATCCGGGTGGGGGATCCGTCGGATCTCGTGGTGCTCGACGGCGACCCGCTGGCGGTGTCGGACGCGGTCTTTGCGGCGATGCCGGTGGCCGCGACGCTCGTGGCCGGGCGGTTCACTTTCCGAGGCGGCGTCTGACCGGTCGTGTCTAGTTTCCCTTGACCCGCGTCTGGACCAGGTTGGCGAATGGCAGCCGGCCGTACTCTTCCACGAACGCGGCGTGGTATCCGGCTTCGGCCGCGGTGAGCTGCTCAACGGGCAGCTCCTTCCATGCGACGGACAGCGACCCGGCCGCAGCAAGCTGCCAGACCAGCCGGCCGTCCCAGTGGCCAGGCGGCTTGCCTTTGCCGAAGTCGACAAATTCTTGGATCTGGCGGCGCAGCCCACGGTTGCCCTTGCTCCCGGGGCCGGCCTTGCCCACATAGAGGATGTCGGCGTCGGCGACCCATTCGGCGGCAAGTGCTTCCGCCGTCAGGGTGGGGTCCTTTTTCTTGAAAATGCCCGCCGTGCTCCTGGCCAGGAACTGCGGTCGGAAGCCCTCGGGCTGCAGCACCGCGAAGATCCCGGGTTTCTGCGGGATCCGGTTGATGTCAAGGTCCCCGAGCGGCCGGAACCCGGTGAACCCGTCCTGCTTCAGTGACTGTCTGTTGATCGGCATGGGGTCCTAGAGTCGGGGCGCTGGGCGTTCCTTCAAAGCTTACGGATACGCAGGCCCTGTGGCCGCTCGATTGGCGCAGTTGCCCGCTCGTCTGTTCCATGGACGGCGAGCAGGGGCCCGAACGGGCTCAGCCAGAAATGGGGTGACGGCGTCGAGGTCCTGATAGCAGCCTGTCGTTACCACTGCGGCAACTGATGCGGGCCCAGCGGCGGGCACCCTGGCCTTAAACGCAAGGGCCTGCAGGTACCTTCGCGATCTCGCTATGAGAC
>DATITT010000036.1:0-18037 GCA_035467435.1 Arthrobacter sp.
CATGTGCATCCGGAGCCACGCTGCCGATGAAAGTCATAGCCGTACCAGCCGGCGCGGCCCCCGGCCGCCGTCTTCGTGTTTGTCTAGATGACGAGCCTGACAGGGCCAGCGGTCCCCGGGCCGCCGCAGGCCTCGGTGCCGCCCACCCGGGTCCAGCCCAGCTCCACTTCGCGCTCGGCCAGGACACTTCCGTCTGCGGAGTACGCCTTGATGGTCACCGTCTTCGGGGACCGCATCATCAGGCTGACCTTCCACGTCCGGTCGTCGACCCGGGCCACGGTGAAGGGACTGTAGCCCGGCCTGGAGGGAACCGGCGCAGCGGTGACCGCCAGGGTTGTGGCCGGCGCCGGTACGGCGCCGGGGCTGACGGAGGTCTCAGGAACGCGCACCGGGCCATCGGCGCGGACCGAGCAGACACCGTCCGCGCAGAATTCAACCAGGCTGACCTGCTCAACGGCGCCATCAAGGGACACCGTGAGGGAGTTGAACCACGCAATGGCAGGGCATGCATTTGGGACGGAACCGGAACAGCCCGCGGTTGCCGCTGCCAGCAGCAGCGCCACAGCCAGACTGGCCGGTCCCGTCTTCACCGTCCGGTGCCCTCGACCAAGGCCTGGGCCGTGAGCTGCGCCTCCAGCCGCTCGACGTCCTCGCGGCGGCAGAGTTCGGTGGCCAGGGTCGTCACCGTGGCGCTTCCGGCGGCGACGGCGGCCCGGAGCGCCTCCTCGAGGGTGCGGCCCTGAGCCAGGCGGAGCACGAAGGCCGCCAGGAAACTGTCACCGGCTCCGACGGTGCTTCGGACCTGCACCTGTGGCACGGCCAGCCGCAGAATCCCGGATTTCGAGGCGAGCACAGCTCCTTCGCCGCCCAGGGTCAGGGCGACATGCTCCGCGGAGCCGTCCGCAACCAGCGCAGCGGCAGCCTCGACCTGGCTCTCATCGCTCACCAGCGTCGTTCCAAAGTGCAGACCCAGCTCCCGTCGGCTCGGCTTCACCAGGAACACCCCCTCGGCGAGGGCTTCGGCAAGCGCCGGTCCGGAGGCGTCCACGATGCAGCGCGCATCCTGGAGCCGCGCCAGCCGGGCCACCTGGGCGTAGAAGTCCTCCGGAACCCCCGGCGGAAGGCTTCCGCTGGCCACGACGTACCCGCCCACGGGAATGGAATCCGCCACGAGCGCCAGGCACAAACGCCACTCGGGCTCACTCAGTTCGGGGCCCTGAAGCACGAAGCGGAACTGCTTGCCCGTTGTCGTCTCATCGACGGTGAAGTCCTCGCGGGTATTCCCTTGGATCGGCACGGCCAGGGTGGGGACGCGTTCGGCTTCGATGAGCCGGCGGTACGCCTCGCCGGTGGGTCCACCGGCGGTGTAGACCGCCAGGGTCCGGCCACCGAGTCGCTGCACCACCCGGGACACGTTCACGCCTCCGCCGCCCGGGTCGAGACGGCTGGTGCCGCAGCGCAGCTTGTGGCCGCTGATGACCTGCTCCGTTGCGGTGCTGACGTCCAGGGCGGGGTTTACGGTGAGTGTGAGGATGGGCTGCATCGCCATCGGTCTGGGGGCTTCCATGGCCCAAGCATAGGAGCAAGGCGTTGCCGGTGTCCCCGGTAGGACGTCCCCTTGTCTGGAGTCGGCCGCTCCGCGAGAATGGGCGCGGCAGGACTGGCGACACGAACGTCCGCCGCAACGAGTGGAACGGGAACCATGGCACAACGCAAGGACGGCGCCGGCAAGGGACAGACAGGCCGGAAGGGCGCCAAGGGGAAAGGCTCCAAAGGCAAGGGGCGGTTGCCCCTGAGCGTTTACGAGGCCGAACTATTCCGGCTCCAGGCCGAGCTCGTCGCGCTGCAGGAATGGGTCCGCAGCACCGGGGCGCGTGTACTGGTGATCTTTGAGGGACGCGACGCCGCCGGCAAGGGCAGTGCGATCAAGCGGCTCACGGAGTACCTGAATCCGCGCGTCGCACGCATCGTGGCGCTTCCGGCACCAACGGACCGGCAGCGGGGTGAATGGTATTTCCAGCGCTACGTGCAGCATCTGCCGGCGGCGGGGGAGATCGTCCTGATGGACCGCTCCTGGTACAACCGGGCCGGCGTCGAACATGTGATGGGATTCTGCACGCCCGCGGAACACAAGCGCTTTATGGCCCAGTGCCCGGTCTTTGAGCGCCTCCTGGTCCAGGACGGCGTTCTGCTGTTCAAATACTGGTTTTCGATCAGCCACGCCGAACAGGAACGGCGGTTCAAGTCCCGGCTGGACGATCCGATGCGGCAATGGAAACTTTCCCCGATGGACCGGGAGGCGATCCTCCGCTGGGAAGACTACTCCCGGGCCAAGGACGACATGTTCATGCAGACAGATACGGCCGAATCGCCGTGGTACGTGGTCGAGGCGGAGGATAAACGACGGGCCCGGATCAACATGATCGCCCATCTGCTCTCCAGCATTGACTACACCGAAGTCCGGACGGAGCAGGTGACGTTGCCGGAACGGCCCAAGGCAGTCAACTACACGCGCCCGCCGCGGGAGTTGTTCCGCTACGTTCCGGATCACGCCGCGATCCTGCAGAAAGGCAGCGAGGACTAGCTGCTGCTACCGGCGCGAAAACAGAAAACAACGCCGATCAACCCGCCGCCACGAACCACCGACCATCACCCGCCGTCATCAGGAATTGAGGCTAGCCCCGCTTCGAGTAGAAAGCGTCGTTGCGGGCACCCCAAGCGTTAGTGATGTTGACCATGTAGTACGTCCCAGGGTTCAGCGTCGTGCCGCCCACGTGCGCCGTGAATGCCTGGAGTGCGGGATTCAGGCCGTTCTGTCGTCCGTAAGCCGGGTTGAAGGCACTTGCTGGCACAGTCTTGCCCTGCGCCTGCCCGGTCGCGGCGGTCCACTTCAATTCAACTGTCACTCCACTGAGGTTGTAACCGGTGACTGTGAGGGCACCCGAGGCGGGGTCGAATACGCTGTCCGTTATCAGCGGAGTCGCCTTACCCGCCAGAACCTGTTGCACCAAGGGAACGCCCGTACCCGCACACGTGTTGTACGTGTCCCACATGAATGAAATGATTTTCTTCGGCGCGTTTGCCATCTGCTGCAATTGGCGGTCGAGACGCGCGTTGGTTGTCTGCCCGCGCAAGTTGGCATCGCAAGCGTTGGCGCCGGTGGCCGGTGCCATTCCCTCCATGTTGGCCCAGAGCGTGGCCCCCGTTCCTGCGACGCCGTGGGCTGCGGCAACAAAGTAGTCACGGTTGGGGGCCAGGTATCTGCTTCCCCAGCTGCCCGCGCCGACTATGGCCGCCGCCGGCTGGTCCACCGGGGCGCTTGCTTCATTGCCAAAAAAGGCACCACCCTTGCCAGTGCCCATCCCGTCCTGGACGGCGATGCTGAGGTGCACGCCGGCGGCGGTGAGGGCGATGTTCCGGACGGCGACTTGGGCTTCCGCGGGCGTGGTGCTGCCGGCAGCTGCGCTGCGGGCGTCAATGTAAGGGCTGACGACGGCGGACCGTGCGGGCATGATCGCCCGGATCGCTTGATTCTGGATTCGGTAGACCGCCAGTACGGCCTCAAAAATGGCGGCGCTGCTCAGCGGCATTTCAGTCGAAAGGTAAAAACCAGCAAGGCCGGGGACATCATTATTCGTCGCGTGGTATCGAAGGTACCTGTTAGTGAAGAGGCTGAAGGTGTTCTGATACGAGAGGTCGGGAAGATATGGCAGATCTGCCCGTTTCGCCGGAATCGGCATCCCGGCGAAGAACTGCATGCCTTGGGCCGTGGCAGCCCGGGCCATGGACTCCGTGGCGCCGCCCGTTCCGGGTCTGCCGCCACTGATGACCACAATGTCGTAGGCGCCGTTAGGCGAGTCGCAGCCGGCCCCTTGGGTGGGCAACACAAGAAGAGTGAAAAGCTTGTTGTTGCTGGTGATGGTTCGGTCTCGTGGGCACGTCACCGCTGCAGCGCCCCAGGGGCTTGCGTCCGTGTAGGCGAAGACGCGGTTCAGCCTGACCCCGGCGGCCGCAGCTTGAACGCAATTGGCTGTTCCTATCCTGCAGTCAGGGGAAACACTTCCCAACGACGCCGGCATCAGGTGCGAGCCGAAAGTGATAACCGTGTCGCCGCCCGCGCCCCTGATGTCCGAAAGCTTCTGGGTGTTGACGGCATCACTTGGGCTGGCACGTACGAAGAACCCGCTCACGGGAAACTGTGGTGCCTCCGCCGCGACAGCCCTTGGTTCAGCCACCGGAACCGTAATGGCCACGAGGATGGCAAGAACCAGAGAAATGTAGAGGCGGATTTTCGGGGTCGACTGCGTCTCGGTCGAGAGCTTCATGGCGGTCCTTGTCTCGCTCGGCTGAGACCGGGGACATCCAAAGGATGCCTCGCCGAACGCCAGAGTGCAAGACCTGGACAAGACTCACGAATAGTCCTCTGCCGCGAAACGGCGGTGGCGCTTCCACACCGTCTGCCACGGACCGAATTGCTCCGGCAGGTCCCGCAGACCTGAAAACGAGACACGAACCCAGGTTCTCCAGCCAGTGGTCAGCCGATTTTGGAGACACGCCCCAGCCCGACGGGCGGGAACTCCTCCGCTGGACCGGTGCCACCCGCCGTCCGGGGCGGGTAGGGTACCGGGATGGACATCATCCTGGTTCCCGGATTCTGGTTGGACGCCTCCTCCTGGGAGGAGGTGACTCCGCCGCTCGCCGCCGCCGGTCATCAGGTCCACCCGCTGACCCTGCCCGGGCTGGAATCGGCCGCCGCGCCGCGGGCCGGCATTGGCCTGCGCACCCATATCGACGCCGTCGTGGCCAGGATCGACACGTTCGAGGCCCCGGTGGTCCTGGTGGGCCATTCGGGCGGGGGTGCGATCATTCACGGGGCCGTCGACGCCCGACCGGACCGGGTGGTCCGGGCAATCTACGTTGACAGCGGCCCGCTCGGCGAGGGCGGCGTCATCAACGATGAGCTCCCGGAGGAGGGCGACGACGTGCCACTTCCGCCCTGGGAGCTCTTCGAGGAGGAAGACCTCGCCGACCTCAATGATGAGCTGCGGGCCATGTTCCGGGCCCGCGCCGTGCCGCATCCAAAAGGAGTGGCCCAGGACCAGCAGCGGTTGCACGACGAGCGCCGCTTCGACGTCCCGGCCACCGTCATCGCCTGCGAGTTCCCGTCCGCCATGCTGATCGAAATGATCGGGGCCGGCCACCCGTACGTCGCCGAGCTCGGGCGCGTCCGCGACGTCGACTACGTCGACCTGCCCACCGGGCACTGGCCGCAGTTCACCAGGCCGGCCGAGCTCGGGGCGGCGATTCTGGCCGCCGTGGACCGCAGCAGGTAGGCCGGGACCCTAGTGTCCGAAGGGGTCCGGGTCCACGCCCGGCATCCAGGTCAGGCCGGGGACGCCCCAGCCGCTCTTTTTGGCCTGTTTCATCGCCTTGCGGGCGTAGCGGTCAATGAGCCGGTTGACGTAGAGCTTGCCGTCGAGATGGTCGTATTCGTGCTGGATCACCCTGGCGAACCAGCCTGTCGCCTCGAAATCGACCGGGTTGCCGTCCCCGTCGAAGCCCTGCACCCTGGCCCACTCCGCGCGCTTGAGCGGGTACTGCCCGCCGGGGAAGGACAGGCACCCTTCCTCTTCCTCGTCCGGATCCGGCAGCGCCCCGGAGATCTTCGAGAGGGTCAGCACCGGGTTGACGACGACGCCGGACGGCGGGGCGCCGTCGTCGTTGTCGTATTTGTAGATGAACAGCCGTTTGCCCACTCCGACCTGGGGTGCGGCGAGACCGACGCCGTTGGCGGCGTCGTTGGTCTCGAACATGTCGGCGATCAGGGTCCGGAGCTCGTCGTCGAAGACTTCAACCTCGGCGGCCCGGCGGTGCAGTACGGGCTCGCCCCAGACTGTGATGGGCAGAACGGTCATGTCAGTGAAGTTCCTCTGCTGCTGTGTTGAGCGGCGGGTCAGTCGGCGATGCTGCGGCCGACGACGTCGCGCATGATTTCGTTGGTGCCGCCGAAGATGGTCAGCAGCCGGGCCGCCAGGAACGCCTGCGCCACAGGGTATTCCAGGATGTACCCGTAGCCGCCGTGCAGCTGGAGGCAGCGGTCCGTGACGGACTTGGCGCGCTCGGACGCCCACAGCTTCGCGCGGGCGGCGGAGGCGGCGTCGAGCTCGCCGGCGTTGAAGGCCCGGATGGCCTGGTCCACGTAGGTTTCGGTGACCTCGACCTCGGTGAGGATGTCAGCCAGTTCGAACCGGGTGTTCTGGAAGTCGATGATCCGTTCCCCGAAGGCGTTGCGGTCCTTCGTGTACCGGACGGTCGCCTCGTAGATGGAGCGGACGACGGCGGAGCTTGCCACCGCGATCGCGAGCCGGCCCTGGGGGAGCTGCTCGGCGGCGTACTGCAGGCCCTTGCCCTCCTCGCCGACAAGGTCCGCGTGCGGAACCCGGACGTTGTCAAAGAACAGTTCCGCCGTGTCAGAGGCCTTGAGGCCCATCTTGTCCAGCTGCTTGCCGGTGTTGTAGCCCTCGCCCTTCTGGACCATGAACAGGGAGAAGGAGTTGTGGTTCCCGCGGCCGGTGCTGCCGTCGGTGCGGGCCAGGACCAGGGAGGCGTCGCCGGAGACGCCGTTGCCGATGAACGTTTTCTGCCCGCTGATCACCCAGTCATCGCCGTCGCGCACCGCCTTGGTGCGGATGCCGCGGAGGTCCGACCCCGCACCGGGCTCGGTCCAGGCGATCGAGGTGACCGTCTCTCCGGAGACCATGCCGGGAAGCCAGCGGCCCTTGAGGTCCTCGGAGCCGTAGGCCAGCAGGTGGGGGAGGACCATGTCATCGTGCAGGTGGAAGGCCAGGCCCACCGCGAGGTGGTTGCTCCTGGCGAATTCCTCGTCCAGCACGGTGCGGAAGCGGTAGTCCTTCATGCCCATGCCGCCGAATTCCTCCGGAACGGCCAGGCCCAGCAGGCCCTGCTCGCCGGCCGCCGTCCACAGCTCGCGGGACATTATGTGGTCCTGGTCCCACTGGGCGTAGTGCGGTGCCACGGCGCGGGTGTTGAACTCGGCGGCCATCTCACGGAACATCTCGTGGTCTTCTTCAAAAAGCGTGCGCTTCAAAGCGTTTCCTCCCGTTGACGGTTCCATGGACAGACAACAAAGGCCGCACCGGATATCCGGTACGGCCTTCGTCTAAGGTCGGACAATTACTGCCGTCCTTCATGAGGGTGAGCGACGGGGGTTGAACCCGCGACCTCCTGGACCACAACCAGGCGCTCTGCCAACTGAGCTACGCCCACCATGTGCCCCGCCACGCCTTCCGGCGAACCGGCTGGCTGAAAAGGCAACGACAAACAGCTTACCTGTTCTTCGGGGCTGCTTTTGCCACTTTTTGGGTTTTCGCCAAAATTTTCCGCAAACGTGGCGCAGATTACTTCCGGGTGGGCTGCGGGGTCAGCCCGGGCGCTACTGCGCCGGCGTCCCGGAGGGAGCCCCGGTGGGAGCCTCGGCGGCAGCCCCGGAGGGAGCCTCCGCAGGTGCCGGTTCGTCCGCCGTTCCCATGACTTTCTTGGCGATCCGCTGCGCGGTGGCACTGTCCGGCCCCGGTGCGGGGACGAAAACGGCCTCGCGGTAGTAGCGCAGCTCGTCGATGGAGTCCTGGATGTCGCCTAGGGCCCGGTGGCCGCCGAGCTTGGCCGGGGACTGGAAGTAGGCCCGCGCGTACCAGCGCCGGGACAGTTCCTTGATGGTACTCACGTCGATGACCCGGTAGTGCAGGTGCTCCACCAGTTCCGGCATGTCGCGGACCAGGAAGACGCGATCTGTTCCCACCGAGTTGCCGCCCAGCGGGGCCTTCTTAGGGTCCGGGACCCACTTCTTGATGTAGTCCAGGACGATGGTCTGGGCCTCCGCCATGGTCTTGCCGTGGGGGAGTTCCGCCAGCAGCCCGGACCGGGTGTGCATGTCGCGGACGAAGTCGTTCATCTGCGCCAGCGCGGCGTCATCGGGCTTTATGACGACGTCGACCCCATCGCCGAGGATGTTGAGCTCCGAGTCCGTCACCAGCGCGGCCACCTCAATGAGGGCGTCGTTGACGGTGTCCAGGCCGGTCATTTCGCAGTCGATCCAGACGATGCGTTCATTAGATATAGGCACCCGCCCAGCCTACCGTTTCGTCGCCGCCGGGCGGTCCGATGCTAGGATTTCGGGTACGCGGGCGTTGAAATTTTTTCGCCACCGCGGCGCGCCCCGGGCCGGTTTCCACGGCTGGCAGAGGGCGCAGAAGAGCCCCACAACAGATTGGACGATCCTGAGATGACGGTGCCTGTGTCCGTGGCGGGGAAAACGGCTGCCGGCACGTCCCCTTCGGCAACCGCTGCTGACGTGGACAATGCCCGTTCACCGCTGCTGGCGGGATTCATCGGTTCTCTCCTGATGGCGATCGGTTCGCTCGGGGTAGGCTGGCTCGCGCCGGCTTCGGAACTCCGCCGGATTCCGCTGTTCATCTGGATGCGCACTGAAGCCGCCGGCGTCGCCCTGTGCATTGTGCTGCTGGCCGTCGGGGGGATGCTGCTCGTCCGCGCCTGGCTCAGGCTCGGCCAGCGGGTGCGGGTCTGGGGAGCAGAGGCCCGCAAGGCCACGCTGCAGGCGGTCGTCCTGTGGGGGCTGCCGCTGATGTTTTCCGTGCCGCTGTTCAGCCGCGACGTCTATGCCTATATCGGGCAGGGCCGCCTGATGGTGGAGGGCTTCAACCCCTACGAAAACGGCATCTCCGCACTGTCGAACTATTTCCAGCTTGGTGCCGACAAGATGTGGACCGAGGCGCCGGTGCCGTACGGACAGCTCTTCCTCTGGATCGAGCAGTTCGTCGTCTGGTCCACGAACGTGCACCCGGAAGCGAGCATCATGCTGTTCCGTCTCGCCGCGCTGGTGGGAATCGTGCTGTGCATCATCTACGTGCCAAAACTCGCCGAACTGCACGGCGTCAACCCGCACCGTGCCCTGTGGCTGACCGCCGCCAACCCGCTCTTCCTCACCAACTTCATCGCCAGCGTCCACAACGACGCCTTGATGATCGGCCTGGCCCTGGCCGGGCTGTACTACTGCGCCACCCGGCGGGTGATCCTCGGCCTGGTCCTGGTGACCCTGTCCATCTCGGTCAAGCCCATCACGATCGTCTTCCTGCCCTTCATAGGCCTGCTCTGGGCAGGAAAGAACGCCAGCTGGCCGCGGAAATTCGTTTTCTGGGGGCTTACCGCCGGGATCAGCCTGGCCCTGCTGTACGCCATGAGCCTGGTCAACGGCTTCGGCTTTGGCTGGATCAACGGCCTCTCCGCCCCGGGCAGCATCTGGATCTGGTACGCCCCGGTGGGGTTGCTGGGCCTGATGGTCGCCTCCATTTTCAACGCTTTTGGACTCGACGGCTGGGGGCTGGCGAAGTGGGTCTACGACGCCGGCAAGCTGCTGGCGCTCGGCATCATCGCCTGGCAGATCTTCCGCGGCGATTACGACCGGCTGATCCGCCGCCTCACCCTGGCGTTCGCCGCCGTCGTGGTCCTGGCCCCGATGATCCAGTCCTGGTACGTCGTCTGGCTCATCCCGCTCTTCGCCGCCACCGGCATCCGGGACGACTGGCAGGTCAAGGCGCTGTACTTCATCGTGTCGTTCTTTATGGTGTACGCGATCTCGGACCAGCTCGAAGTGTTCCCCTACCTGCAGACCGCGGATCTCGGTCTGGCCCTGGCCCTGGCACGGAACGCCGCGGCGATCATTGCCCTGCTCTTCGCCCTCTACCTGATCTTCCTCGACCCCAAGACCAAGCTGCTCTTCAGCAAGTCCGGGGAACCCGTCACCACCCGCCCGGTTATCTGAGTTTCCGCAGGGCCTCCCGGCGGGAGAGCGGGCTCAGCGCCTCGCCGTGCCGCGCCGCGAAGTTCCGGACCCAGTCCGGGTCCGTGGCGGCGTAGTCGCGCAGGGCCCAGCCAATCGCCTTCCTGATAAAGAACTCGCGGTCGGCCAGATTGGGTTCGATAACGGCCGCGAGGAGGGCAGGATCCGTCGCGGATTTGGCGCCCAGCTGGGCCGTGATGGCGGCCCTCCGGATCCAGAAGTCCGTGTCCGTGCTCCAGCGGCGGAGCACGGTGGACATGTCCTCCCGGTGCTTCTGCAGCAGTCCGCAGAGCCGGCGCGAGACCCCGTCCACCAGATCCCACCAGGCGCCGCTGCGGATGATTTCCTCGTACAGCGGCAGCATGCTCATCTCACCGCTTGCCGGATTCAGGCCCGTGAGGTCGATGGCCGCGTAGCGTTCCTCCCGCCAGCTGGCGCCGCGCCACAGCTCCAGCACGGTGGACTGCAACTCGTTGAGGGAACCGGGCGGCAGCTCCTGGGCGGCGGCCTTCACGATCCGCCGGACCTCGGGAACCCGGACGCCCAGCGAGGGCATCTCGGACTTCAGGTAGGCCTGCGCCCCCGCGGCCCGGGCCGGATCGGCGGCAGCCTGCAGCCTCGATCGGATCGCGGACATCAGTTCAGCGTTGGCCATGGGGCAACTTTAGCCACGCTCCGGCTGGCCCTAAAGTTGAAGGCATGTCGATGATCAAGAGCCCCGCCGAGATTGCCCTGATGCGCGAAGCCGGCAGGGTGGTGGCAAACACACTGGAACGCGTCCGGGAGGCCGCCGCCGTCGGCGTGTCCCTGAAGGAACTGGACGGGCTGGCCGCGGCCACCATTGCCGACGCCGGGGCTACGCCGGCGTTCCTGGGCTACCAGCCGCGGTGGGCTTCGGTGCCATTTCCCGGGGTGATCTGCACGTCCGTCAATGATGCCGTGGTGCACGGGATCCCCAACGACTACCGGCTCCAGGACGGCGATCTGCTCAGTGTGGACTGCGGGGCGTTCCTCGAAGGCTGGTGCGGGGACGCTGCGGTCAGCTTCATCGTGGGCACGGCCGACCCCGTCGACCAGGCCCTGATCGACGCCACCGACGCCGCCCTGGCCCGCGGCATCGAGGCCGCCCGGATCGGGAACAAGATGGGGGACCTGGGCTACGCGATCGGCGGGGCATCACGCCGCGCCGGATACGGGCTGCTGGCGGACCACGGCGGCCACGGGATCGGCAAAACCATGCACGCCGAACCGCACGTTCCCAACGACGGCCGCCCCGGCCGCGGCATCAAGCTGACGGAGGGGCTGGTCATCGCGATCGAGCCGATGCTGATTCTGGGCGGCAAAGACGACTACTTCCACGACGAGGACGAGTGGACCCTCCGCTCGGCCAGCGGCCGCCGGGCGGCCCACAGCGAGCACACCGTGGCCATCACGAAGGACGGGCCGGTCATCCTGACGCTGCCTTAGGGGACGGTGTCTTCGGGGACGGTGGCGGCGCCCTGTTGAGGCGCCGACAGGCGGACGACGGCACGACCGGGCACCGCACCGCTGACCACGTCGAACCCGCCCGCCAGGAAAAGACCCAGGGTGCCGTGATAGAGGTCGGCCGGGCCGGCCCTGGGCCGTTGCGCAGGATCGACCGGATAACCCTCCACCGCTGTGGCGCCGTGGACGAAGGCGTGCTCGACGGCGGCCGCGAGCAGCGCCCGCGCCACGCCGGTGCGGCGCTGGCCGGGGGAGACGACGAAACAACTCACGGACCACACCTGGTCCCCGCCTGGATCCCGGACCGCCTCAGGATCCGCCGCCGTCAGAACCTTCGAGCGCAGGATCCTGGGATAGCATCCGCGGGGCTCGACGGCGCACCAGCCCACCGGATTACCGCCCCGGAAGGCCAGCACCCCCGGAGCCGGGGCGCCGCCGTCGAACCTGGCCCGCAGCTGGGCCTTCCGCTGCTCCGGGGACGACGCCGCCCATTGCGTTCCGGTCAGGGCGAAAAACCGGCACCAGCAGCGCGACGGCTCGCCGCGGACGCCAAAGAGACGCTCAACGTCGGGCCAGTCCGCCGCAGCGGTGGTCAGGGCCGCCTGCCCCCGGGATTCCGTTTCGCCCATGGAAAGAGATCAGCGCCCGCCGGCTTCAGCGCGTGCGGGTTCCCTTTCCGGCCGATCGGCTGGCGCGCTGACGATGCGCGGCGAGCCGCAGCTGAATGATGCGGGCGGCCCCGGCGATGGCGACGAGCACCCCGCCGCCGACGGCCGCGATGAACAGTGCGATGCCAAGCGGAACGGACCCTTCGAGGCCAAAGAATTTCACCTGCACATAATCCTGGTTCTGCAGGATGAAGGCGATGAGCACGATCAGCACCACCAGTCCGCTGGCAACCGCAGCCCAGACCATACCGGCACGGGTCACCTGGCGCGGTTCCGGGGCAGGCGCCGGCGTTTCCGGCTCCTCGGCCCGGGGAGTTTCCTCGCTGGGCGCCGGCGTTTCGGGCGCCGGAGCCCTGGAAACTATATCGGTGCTGCCTGCCGGGACTGCGTTCTGGTAGTCCTCCTCGGCGGACCCGGACGGAACGTCAGCCGCCCCGGGGTACTGGTCAGCCGCCCCTGGGTGCCGGGTGGGCAAAGCACCGTTGGGACTGTTGGGATCCTGGGGGTCAAATCCGCGGGGTGTCTGGGTCATGGCGGCCGTACCTTTCCGTTGCGGGCAGGGCTCACAGGCTGTCCCTGCTGTCCTGCACGTCAACTCCATACTAAGAGTGCTGGGGCCTGACGGGGTCACCCGGGCGGGAGGCGCGCGGCACAACCTTGACGACCTGAAAATGGACTTCTGCGGAATCCAAGTCTTCCGCGGGTCAGGCTTCGAGCCTGACGTCGGGCGAGGTCGCGGCCCTGGCCTGCGGAAAGTTCCGGCAGGCCAGAGCCGCATTCTGGTGCCCCAGGAGGGAATCGAACCCCCGACCGGCGGATTAGAAGGCCGCTGCTCTATCCCCTGAGCTACTGGGGCGTACCGGCGTACCTGCCCGGCTGCTGCCGGGGGACGCCTCAAAAAGCTTACCGTGCCCTGCGGCTGTCCGGTGTCAGGAACGCCTGGCTGCTTGGCATCCGCAGTCCAGAACAGCATCGTGCACTCCAAAGGCCCGCCCAGGTCCGGGTTATCCACATGGCGGGTCGTGTCTCTCGCGGAGAGCCGCCTCCGGAGCGAAGCTGAAGGAGCCTGCTAGGGCACGACATTTCGAGACAGGACACGAGAATGAGCGACAACATCACGGTCCGTGGCTTCGTGGCTACGGAGATCAAGAGTTCGACAACACCGGGCGGGGTGGCGACGGCGTGGTTCCGTATCGGCTCCACCGACCGGCGCTACGACCGCGCCACGAACGCCTGGATTGACGGGAACACCAACTGGTTCGCGGTCCAGGCCTACCGGCAGCTGGCAGGACACATCGGCTGCAGCATCAAGAAGGGTCAGCCGGTCATTGTCATGGGACGGCTCAAGATGAGGAGCTGGGAAAAGGACGGCCGGATTCACCATGTGGCTGAAATCGACGCCGAGTCCGTCGGCCACGACCTCATGTGGGGTTCAGCCAACTTCATCCGTACGGCCGCCAATACTCTCCACGACGCGGCCGACTCGTCCGGTCAGGCGGCGGTCCCGCCGGACGGCAACCGTGAGGGGAGCCAGGAGCGCGACCAGGCCGACGAACAAGACCACGACGATGACGGGCCCGCCGCCCACCGCGTCTTCGTCGACGACATCAGTGGCGAGGTGGAGGAGCTCGATGAGGAAACGGGCGAACTGAAAGGGGCGGCCGCCTGAAGGGCCCGGCACGCCGGGCCGGGACGGAACCGTTGGTGAGGCGGACGCGCCGCCGGGGTGGTCCGGAAAGAGGGCGCGGAGGCGAAGGCGGGTGCGGAGGCTTCGGCCCCGGCCAGCACCGGCCAGCACCGGCGTCACGCCATCGGGTCCGGCTCCGGGCCGTGGCAGGTGGTGGACGAGGGCGGCCTGAATGTGAGTTATCCCGGCGGAACCACTAGATTTGTAGGCATGGCGGAATTTATCTACACAATGACCAAGGCCCGCAAGGCCGTTGGCGAAAAACTCATCCTCGATGACGTAAGCATGTCCTTCTTCCCGGGGGCCAAGATTGGCGTTGTCGGCCCGAATGGTGCAGGTAAGTCCACCATTCTCAAAATCATGGCCGGACTGGACATTCCTTCAAACGGTGAGGCCCGGCTCAGCCCCGGCTACACGGTCGGCATCCTGCTGCAGGAACCGCCGCTGAACGAGGACAAGACCGTCCTGGGCAATGTCCAGGAAGGCGTCGGCGAGATCATCGGCAAGATCCAGCGCTTCAACGAGATCTCCGAAGAGATGGCCAGCCCCGACGCTGACTACGATGTCCTCCTTGAGGAAATGGGTCAGCTGCAGGAAGCGATCGATGCCGCCGATGCCTGGGACCTCGATTCCCAGCTCGAGCAGGCCATGGACGCCCTCCGCTGCCCGCCGCCGGAAGCCGATGTCACCCTGCTTTCCGGTGGTGAGCGCCGCCGCGTTGCGCTCTGCAAGCTCCTGCTCCAGAAGCCGGACCTGCTGCTCCTTGACGAGCCCACCAACCACCTCGACGCCGAGAGCGTGCTCTGGCTCGAACAGCACCTCTCCAGCTACCCCGGGGCGGTCCTCGCCGTCACCCACGACCGGTACTTCCTCGACCACGTTGCCGAGTGGATCGCCGAAGTGGACCGCGGCCACTTGTACCCCTACGAGGGCAACTACTCCACCGACCTCGAGAAGAAGCGCGCCCGCCTGGAAGTCCAGGGCAAGAAGGACGCCAAGCAGGCCAAGCGCCTCACCGAAGAGCTCGAGTGGGTCCGTTCCAACGCCAAGGGCCGCCAGACCAAGTCCAAGGCCCGTCTGGCCCGCTACGAGGAAATGGCTGCCGAAGCCGACCGCACCCGCAAGCTGGACTTCGAAGAGATCCAGATCCCGCCGGGTCCGCGCCTGGGCGGCCTCGTCCTCGAGGCGAAAAACCTGCAGAAGGGCTTCGAGGACCGCACCCTGATCGACGGGCTGTCCTTCACCCTGCCGCGCAACGGCATCGTAGGTGTCATCGGCCCGAACGGCGTCGGCAAGACCACCCTGTTCAAGACCATCGTCGGGCTCGAGCCCCTCGACGGCGGCGAGCTGAAGATCGGGGACTCCGTCAAGATCTCCTACGCGGACCAGAGCCGCGGCGGCATCGACCCGAACAAGACCCTGTGGGAGGTTGTCTCCGACGGCCTCGACTACATCCAGGTCGGCCACGTCGAAATGCCGTCCCGTGCCTACGTCGCCGCCTTCGGTTTCAAGGGCCCGGACCAGCAGAAGAAGGCCGGGGTGCTCTCCGGTGGTGAGCGCAACCGCCTGAACCTCGCGCTGACCCTCAAACAGGGCGGCAACCTGCTGCTCCTCGATGAGCCGACTAACGACCTCGACGTCGAAACCCTCAGCAGCCTCGAAAACGCCCTGCTCGAATTTCCGGGCTGTGCCGTTGTGGTCTCGCACGACCGCTGGTTCCTGGACCGGGTGTCCACCCACATCCTCGCCTACGAAGGCGACGAGGAGAACCCCTCGAAGTGGTACTGGTTCGAGGGCAACTTCGAAGCCTACGAGGAGAACAAGGTCGAGCGCCTGGGTCCGGATGCCGCCAAGCCGCACCGCGTGACCCACCGCCGCCTCACCCGCGACTAGGCCCGCGGGGCACAGAGCGGAAAAGTGAAGGCCGGCTCCCCACACGGGGAGCCGGCCTTTTCTCACGTCACCCGCAGCCAGGCTCCGGGGCGCGGAGGATCAGCCGCGTTCGGCCTTGCGCATCTGGTGCTGCAGGACCCTGGACTGGACGGCGCCCTTGACCTTGTTCTTGAGGTCCGTCGGAACCCGGATCATGCCTTCCTGCGCCACCGTGGCCACATGCAGGCCGTCGCGGCTGAAGATCTTGCCGGTGGCCAGCCCGCGGGCGCTCTGGGCGCTGGGGGACTCCTGCACGTACAGCAGCCACTCGTCCACCCGGACCGGCCGGTGCCACCACATGGCGTGGTCCAGGCTGGCCACCGACATGCCCGGGGTAATCCAGCTCATCCCGTGCTTGCGGAGGATGGATTCCAGCAGGGTGTAATCGCTGGCATAGGCCAGGGCGGCGCGGTGCAGGTCCGGATCGTCCGGCATGGGTCCGAAGGTCTTCATCCAGACGGCATTGCGCGGTTCCTTGTGGCCCTTGGCCGAGACGTACAGTGCGGGGTCGACGTGCCGGATGTCGAAGGGCCGCTCGTAGGCCCAGTGGCGTGCCACCGGGTGGTCGAACTTGCCCAGCAGGTCAGCTGTGCTTGGCAGCGACTCCGGCGCGGGGATGCCGGCCGGCATCTCGGTCTGGTGTTCGATTCCCTCGTCCTCGTCCTGGAACGACGCGATCATGGAAAGGATGGGCATGCCCTCCTGGTACGCGTGCACACGCCGCGCTGAGAACGAGCGGCCGTCCCGCAACCGCTGGACGCCGAAAGTGATCGGCTTGTTGGCGTCCCCCGGCCGCAGGAAATAGCCGTGCATGGAATGCACACCCCGGCCCTCCGGAACCGTGCGGCTCCCGGCGATCAGCGACTGGGCGAGCACCTGGCCTCCGAACACGCGGTGCCGGGGCTGCTGCTGCGAGGGGCCCATAAAGATGTCCTCATCCGTCCGGGCACCTTCCAGCTCACCGAGGTTCAGCAGTTGGAGGAGCGAGGAGGTGGGGTCCTGTGTCGGCGGCCCCTGCAATCCGGCTTCGGCTTCAGTCATGGTTCGACTCTAGACGTCCCTCCGGCACGGTCCCAAAGAGGCACAGCCGGTAGAGTCGTTATTGTGTCTGACGTCCTAACTCTGCCCCTGCAGTTCACCGATCCCCGCGACCTCGCAGATCTGCGCACCTTCGCCACCCGCGCCAGGACCATCGACGACGGTGCCATCCGCCTTCAAGCCTCCGGCCCGGTGCTCGCCGCCTACGTGTGTGTGCTGCGGCCGCGGCTGCTGGGGGAGTCGACACCGACGATCCTCGGGCTGCGGACCATGGCCCTGGCGCAGCCGGCAAACACCGATGTCACCGTCCCGATCTCCGCGGTGCTGGACCGGCTGGCGCGAGCGGGGGAGAACGACGTCGAGCTGCCGCTGCCGCCGGTGACCGTCACCGAATCCTGGGCCGGCGTCGGCGCGCCCCGCACCGGATGGGAGGCTGTGGCCACCCTGCCGGACTCCGCTTTGCGCCGGTCCGCCGAAGCCGGCATCACCGAGATCGCCGCGATCATCCCGGACAAACCCGGGGCCCTGATCGTCAACAACGCCCGCGCCACGGTCTGGGGACGGGAACTGCCGGGTGCCGGCGGGCTCCCGCTGGGCGCCGCCTTCGCGGCCCTCACCCTCGGCTTCCTCGCCGACGGTGAGCAGCAGCTCTACCGGGCCGGCCGCTGGTTCCGGCTCAGCGGAGCCCGCGGGCACGTCCTGGCCCGTACCGGTACGGGACTCTAGGGCCTTCCACCGTAGCGGCCGGTTGCCCGGACGGCCGTTTATTCCGTGCCAGCCTTGACGTGGCTGGCATACTGAGCGGATGAGCGGCGTACCGGTGCTGGATCCCCCGATCGAGCGACACCCCGGCTTCAACGACGCGCTGCATCCGGACCGCAGCTGGATCCGCATGCTCCGCTTCGCGGTCGGCGTCTTCGTGCTCGTCGCCCTCGCCCAAAAGACCTACGACGCGACGCTCCCTGGCAGCGACGTGGACATCTTCCAGCTCTACTCGGAGTTCACGGTCCAGTCGAACCTGGTCCTCGGGCTCGTGCTCATCGCGTCCGCCGCCCGGACGCGGACCCGGCTGCCGGAGTGGTGGGACCACCTGTTCGGCGCGATGGTCTTCTATCTGGTGATGACGGGCATCATCTACGCAGTGCTGGTGGCCCCGCCGGACGAGCCGTGGTGGAGCTGGGACATGTACTGGCCCCAGCTCGCGCACCACCGGCTGGCCCCGCTGTTCGTCACGCTCGACTGGCTCCTCGTCACCAGGACGGTGCGCGGCACGTGGTGGCGGCCGGTCGTGTGGCTCAGCTACCCCGTCGCGTTCCTTACGTTCTCCTGGGTACGCGGTGCGATCGACGG
>DATITT010000037.1:0-3659 GCA_035467435.1 Arthrobacter sp.
GGTGTAGTGCAGCCGAAGGGCCCCGGGCGAGACGAACTCGGCCTGCCGGATGATCCGGTACAGCGCGGGGTGTTCCGCCGTGAACTTGAAGAAGGCCCGGAAGCCGGCACGTTCGGCCTCGAGCCGGGTGCCGGCAGAACGGGCAGCTTCGGTCATGGTGTGACGGACCCGCCGGTTCAGATCCTCGACCACCTCGTCGAAAACGGCCTGTTTGCCCTCGAAGTACAGGTAGAAAGTGCCGAGGCCGACGCCGGCCTCCTCGGTGATCTTCACGATCGAGGCCTCGTGGTAGCCCACCGAGGCGAACAGCGTTTCGGCTGCCTGCAGCAGTTTGGCCCGGGTGCGGGTGCCCCTCGCGGTGCGCGGCACGGCGCTCACCGCCGGCTCCCGTCCGCGGGCAGGGATGCGGCCTCGCCCTCGGGGCGGCCCGCCGGCCCGCGCTCGTCGAGCTGCTCCCGCAGCCGGGCGCGCAGCACCTTGCTCAGCGCCGTGCGCGGCAGCGCTCCGACGGTCCGGATCCGTCCGGGGACCTTGAACCGCGCCAGCCGGGCCGCGCAATGTTCAAGGAGTTCCTGTTCATCCGTGGCCATGCCGGGGCGGATCACCACAAAGGCCACCCCGGTTTCGCCCCAGCGCTCGTCCGCCACGCCGACGACGGCGGCCTGCGCCACCGCCGGATGGGCCAGCAACGCCGCCTCGACCTCGGCCGGGGCGACGTTTTCGCCACCGGAAATGTAGATGTCCTTGAGCCGGTCCACGACTTTGATGTAGCCCTCGGCGTCACGCTCCACCAGGTCGCCGGTGCGCAGCCAGTCGCCGGCCAGGACGGCGGCAGTCGCGGCGGGGTCGCGGAAGTAGCCCGCGAACACCCCCGGACCTCCCACCAGCAGCTCACCGGAGGCGGCACCCTCCAGGATTTCCCCGGTCACCGGATCGGCCACCGCGACGGCCACATGCGGATACGGTTTGCCCGAGTACCCCACCATCCGGGCGGCATCCTCGTTGGCAAGGCAGAGTACGTTGGGCGATGCCTCGGTCAGCCCGTAGCCCTGGCTCAACGCCACTCCCCTGCGGTGCCAGATCCGCAGCAGCGGCGCCGGCATGGGCGCCCCGCCCACCACGGCGTGGCGGAGGCTGCCGAGCTCGGCGGTGGCGAAGTCGGGGTGTTCGGCGAGCATCAGGTACTGGGTGGGGACGCCCATGAGCATGGTGACCCGGCGCTCGGCGATCAGCTGCAGGACCCGGCCGGGTTCGAAACCGCGTTCCAGCACTACGGTGGCGCCGGTCCACCAGGCCAGCAGCGGCTGGATGTTCCAGCCGCCGACGTGGAACTGCGGCAGCACGGCCAGCACAACGTCGGTGCTCCCCAGATCCATCGTCCGGGACAGCGAGAGGTTGGTCCAGAAGCAGTTGGAATGGGTCAGCACGGCGGCTTTGCTGGCCCCCTCGGTGCCGGAGGTAAAGATCATCAGCAGGGGGTCGTCGTCGCGCACTTCCCTCCATGCTTCAAGCCTGCGGACGTCCAGCCCTGCGGCGCCGGCAGCGGGCGCCGCGGCCGGCATCCTCCGGGACGGCGGGGGCACGGACTTTTCAATGCCGCCGGGGCCCAGTGCGGCGGTCCGGGGCCGGTGCGCCAGCAGAGTGCACGCGCCCGCGGCGAGGGAATCCAGTTCGTCCTCAACGAGCAGGAGCTGGGGGTCAGCGAGTTCAAGCTGCGCGGCGAGTTCCCGGGGTGAGAGCCGCCAGGACAGCGGGACGAGGACGAGGCCCGCCTTCGCGCAGGCGAAGAACACCACCACGTGGTCCGAGCTGTTGCCGGTCAGGGTAGCGATCCGGTCCCCGGTCACGTAGCCGGCAGCCGCGAGGCCGGCGGCGAGGCCGGCCGCCCGGCGTTCCAGCTCGCCGTAGCTCAGCGTGCAGCCGCGGTCGTCGACGGCGATCCGCTGCGGGGTGGCGAGGCTGCGGTCGGTGGTCCAGCGGCCCAGGGTGTGCAGTCCGTCCGCCCGGCGGGGACCGGTTGCGCTGCTCATGCTGATTCCTCCAGGATGTCGCGGGATGTCGCGGCGCTGTCATGTCCGGTGCTGTTATGTCCGGTGCCCCGGATTCGCCGGTTGCGTCGCTGGGCCAGCCGCTGCGCGGTGCCCGTCAGACCGCCGGGCAGGAAGAGCACCACGAGGATGAACAGGGTGCCCAGGATGAACAAGGGTTCCGACAACGGTATCCGCAGGATGTCCGGGAGCGTATCGATGGCGTCGGAGTTCGCGAGGGTCGTGAGGCGCTGGTCCAGGATGGTGTAGAAGACGCCGCCGATCACGGCGCCCCAGCGGGAGCCGACGCCGCCCAGGACCACCATAACGAGCAGGGTAATGGTCAGGTCGGCGGAGATGGCCCGCGGGACGGCGCCGCTCTGCAGGAGCAGGAATACCATGCCGATGATGCTGACCAGGACGGCGGAGACCACGAAGATCAACAGCTTCACGAGGTACGGCTGCAGGCCCAGGACGCGGACGCGGAGTTCGTTCTCGCGGACCGCGGCGGCGACGTGGCCGGCACGGGAGGACTGCACCCAGGTGACCACGATGAAGACTCCCACGAGCACCGCCAGGGCCAGCCAGTAGAGGTTGCGGGTATTGACCACCCCCACCAGGAAGTCGGGCAGGTTGTCCGTACGCAGCGTCAGGCCTTCGTCTCCGCCGGTGGTGCCGTCCGGGTTGCGTCCCACGATCACCGAGCCGGCCTGGGCGAACGCGAGCGTGACCATGGCGAAGGGGATGCCGCTGACCCGCAGGCTGATGCTGCCCACCACGTGGGCCAGCACGATCACGACCAGCAGGGTCAGGCCCATCGCGGGCAGCAGCGGGATGTCCAGGTTCTGCAGGATGATCGCCAGCCCGTAAACTCCGGCGCCGAAGTACAGGGCATGGCCGAAGGAGAGCAGTCCGGCGACGCCGAGCAGCAGGTGGTAGGTCAGGGCGGCGGCGGCCATCAGCATGCACATCGCCAGCAGCTGCAGGGATCCCGGGGTGTAGGTCGGTCCGGGCAGCACCCCGGGCAGGGACAGGTAGAGCAGCGGCAGCAGGACCAGGAACACGATTCCGGTGACCCCGGCGGCGGCGCCGGCGATCGTCCGGCGGGTCAGCCGCGGCCGGGCCGGCGGAGCGGAGCTGCCGGCAGCCGCAGCCCGGCGGTGCCCCGCGGGGTCCGCGGCCGTGCTGTTGGTGGCTGTGCTGTTGGCGCTGTGGCTGTCAGTGCCGGTGGCGGCGGTGCCGTTGGTGTCGGCGGCGTCGGTATCGGTGGTCATGAGGTTCTCCCGAGCAGGCCGGAGGGACGGAACAGCAGCACGAGCGCCAGGGCCAGCACGACGACGAAGTCGCCGGTACCGCCGAGGTAGAAGTTGGCGAACTGCTGCAGGACGGCGACCGCGACGGCGGCAATGGCCGCGCCGGTCAGCGAGCCCAGTCCGCCGATCACGGTGACGATAAAGGCGAAGATGAGCAGCGAGCCGCCCAGCATCGGCGAGACATAGCCGTAGTAATGCGAGGCCAGGACCCCGCCGAGGCCCGCGGCGGCACCGCCGATGGTGAAGACCAGGGTGAAGGCCTTCCGGACATCGATGCCGAGGGCCGTCACCATCGAGCGGTTTTCGACGCCGGCCCGGA
>DATITT010000038.1:0-9338 GCA_035467435.1 Arthrobacter sp.
CGCCGCGCCGCTGGGCGTCGCTGCGGCCTTCGCCACCGGGGTGGGAGCCATCGCCCGCTTCTTCGCCGGGCTGCCCGGCGCCGTTCTCCCGTGGCCGGAGGGCGCGTTCGGCGCCGCCACGATGACTCTCTTCTCCGCCGCTACCCTCGCGGCCTGGTGGCTGCTCTTCCACCCCGCCCGCACCGTCTCGCTGGCCAGGGCGGCGCATGCCCGAACGGTGGCGTTGCTCAGCCGGATGCCGCCCCGCGGCGACGGCCTGCGGGCGCCGCCGGGAGGGTCCCGGCCCGGCTTGGTGCACCGCCCGGGCCGTGGCAGGCTTAGAGTCTGCAAACAATCTTCCGGGAGGAAACCTCAGTGGCTGCTGCCCAGACCCCACGCGCCCGGTCCGCCGCGTCGAACACCGCCACCTGGCGTGACGTGACCCCGGCCGCCGTCGTCCTGGTCGGCGGACCGGAAGACTATCTGGGGTCCCGGGCCATGGACCGCATCCGGGCGCAGGCCCGCGCCGCGGCCCCCGACGTCGAAGTCACCCGGCTCAATGCCGGCAACTACGAGCCAGGCTCCCTCGCCATGAACGTCAGCCCGTCCCTCTTCGGCGAGCAGAAGCTGATCGAGGTGGAAGGCCTGGAGGGCATGAATGATGCCTTCCTGGCCGACGGGCTGAAGTACCTCGCCCGGCCCGAGCCCGACGCCGTGCTGGTGCTCCGCCATAGCGGCGGCGTGCGCGGCAAGAAGCTCCTGGACGCCATCAAGGCCGGCGGGTGGCCGGTCGTGGACTGCCAGCCCCTGAAGAAGGACGCCGACAAGGTGGCCTTCGTGACGTCCGAGTTCAGGGCCGCGTCCCGGCGCATTGATCCCGACGCCGTGCATGCCCTCGTCAACGCCGTCGGCGCCCACCTGGCTGAACTGGCCGCCGCCTGCAGCCAACTGATCGCCGATGCCGCCACCGGGGTGGATTCCGCCATGGTGGACCGGTATTACGGGGGCCGGGTGGAAGCCACCGCTTTCAAGGTCGCCGACGCCGCGATGGCCGGCAACGCCCCGCTGGCGCTCTCCACCCTGCGCCACGCCCTCGACACGGGGGCTGACCCGGTGCCGCTGGTGGCCGCTCTGGCCTCGAAGCTGCGCACCCTCGCCAAGGTTGCCGGGGCATCGGGTTCCTCGTCGCAGATTGCCAAGCAACTGGGCATGCAGCCCTGGCTTGTCGAACAGGCCCAGCGTGAGGTGCGGCGCTGGACTCCGGAGGGGCTGGTCCGGTCCATCCAGGTGACCGCGGAGGCTGATGCCCAGGTCAAAGGCCTGTCCCGGGACCCGGTCTACGCCGTCGAACACGCCGTCACGGTGATTGCGACGTCCGTCCGGCGCTGACGCCGGGCCTTCCGTGCGCGGCTGACGCCGGCTTCGAGTGCGCGCTCCCGCGCTGCGGGCGTCGCCCGCTCCCGCCCGGCGGGAGCTGCCCGGCCATGACCGCCCGGGCCATGCCTTGCGGCTTAACTGGAAGTGGCCGGCACCCGAGGGTGCCGGCCACAATCATCAGTTCAAGTGAACTGGAAACCTTTAGAGCGCGTTGACCTTCTTGGAGATGGCCGACTTGCGGTTTGCAGCGTTGTTCTTGTGGAGAACGCCCTTGCTGACAGCCTTGTCCAGCTTGCGGGTGGCGGAAAGCAGTGCGGTAGCCGCAGCATCCTTGTCGGTGGACTCAACGGCGGTGTTGACGGCGCGGATGGCCGTCTTCAGCTCGGACTTGACTGCGTTGTTACGCAGGCGGGCCTTCTCGTTGGTGAGGATGCGCTTCTTCTGGGACTTGATATTAGCCACGTGTGAACTCTCTTTTTCAATGCGGAAAATGGTCTAGAGGGCTTTCAGATTGGCCATTGACTGAGCGGCGTGGGGATACCTATGGCGACCAACCATCTGTGGCCGTCGACCTGCACGGACACACAGCTGTCAATAATAGCAGAGAGGCCGGCGGAGTGGCGATTTCGCGGCCATTCAGCGCCAGCCGTGGCGGCTCTGCAGGACGGCGGCGACGACGCTGAAGCTTCCGGCGTCCAGGATGGCGCCCTCGCGCCGGACATCGTGCGGGTTGATCTGCAGGATGCGGTCCAGTTTCGCTTCGCTGGGCCGCCACTGCCGGTCCCAGGGGCCGGTGCCAATGTCAACGTAGTCGTCCGCCCGGCGCGCGTCGCCGTCGTGGTCCTTGCTCGTCAGCATCAGGCCGAGCAGATAGCGGCCGCTCGTGCCCACCAGCAGGACCGGACGGTCCTTGCCCCGGGAGTGGTCCTCTTCATACGGCACCCACGTCCAGACGACTTCGCCCGGCTCGGGACGGCCATTGGGGGAGGGCGCGTAGCTGACCTTTGCCGTTCCGTGGAAATCGCCGGGATACGCATGGGTCAGGCCGACGGCGGCGCCCTGCCCGGTCCCCGGGCGTCCGCCGGCCTTCGTGCCCGTCCGCCCCGGCTGGGCCTTCGCAGCTGATTTCGCCCGTGTTCCTGGTTTGGCCTTGGTGCCGGCCGGCCTGGCCGTGCCGGAGCTGCCGGGCGCGGAGCCCGGGCGCCCCTCCAGGAAGCGCAGGGTACTGCGGAGTGCATTGCCGATCGAGCGTAAGTTCCAGGCCATGGGGAAACAATACCGGCAGCGTACCCAGGGATGCGGAAGGCAGCCCGCCCAGTCAGCCCGCCCAGTCAGCCCGCCCAGTCAGCCCGCCCAGTCAGGCGGCAGCCAAGCGGCAGGGCGGCGGTCCGGGAGGCCGGGCGTCGCACGAGGATCGTGGGGGCTAGGCACGGGCAAAGCCAACGGGACGGTCACCGCGGGAAACCAGCGGCCGCAACGCAATGCGGGGATGCACTCCGTCGGGCCCGGACGTGGGAGACTATAGGTTCAGAGATGCGGCATGTCGCAGGCCGGGAAACCAGCCCCGCGCGCCGGTCTGTGGAAAAGCCAACAGTATTGCCAACAGTAAGGACCCTGCGTGTCTCCCATGGCCCGCACCGCCCCGGTGCCCGCGGCAACAGATCCGGACATCATCCGGAACTTCTGCATCATTGCGCACATTGACCACGGCAAATCCACACTGGCCGACCGGATGCTCCAGTACACCGGCGTGGTCCAGTCCCGTGACATGAAGGCCCAGTACCTGGACCGCATGGATATTGAGCGCGAACGCGGCATCACCATCAAGTCCCAGGCAGTCCGTATGCCCTGGGAGCTCGACGGCCTCAGCTACGCGCTGAACATGATCGACACTCCAGGACACGTTGACTTCACCTATGAGGTCTCCCGCTCGCTTGCGGCCTGCGAAGGCGCCGTGCTGCTGGTGGACGCGGCCCAGGGCATCGAGGCGCAGACCCTCGCCAACCTGTACCTGGCGATGGAAAACAACCTCACCATCATCCCGGTCCTGAATAAGATCGACCTCCCGGCAGCGCAGCCGGAGAAGTACGCGGCGGAACTCGCCAACCTGATCGGCGGCGACCCCGACGACGTGCTCCGGGTCTCCGGCAAGACCGGCATGGGTGTGGAGGTCCTGCTCGACAAGATCGTCCGCGACCTTCCCGCCCCCACGGGTGACCCGACCGCCCCGGCCCGCGCCATGATCTTCGACTCGGTCTACGACACCTACCGGGGAGTGGTCACCTACGTGCGCGTCGTTGACGGCATGCTGCACCCCCGCGAACGCATCCAGATGATGTCCACCCGCGCCACCCACGAACTCCTTGAGATCGGCGTCAGCTCCCCGGAGCCCACCCCCTCCAAGGGCCTCGGCGTCGGCGAAGTGGGCTACCTGATCACCGGTGTGAAGGACGTCCGCCTGTCCAAGGTGGGTGACACCGTCACCAACCTCGCCAAACCGGCCACCCAGTCCCTCCCCGGCTATGCCGACGCCAAGCCGATGGTCTTCTCCGGCCTGTATCCCCTGGACGGTACGGACTACCCGGTGCTCCGCGATGCGCTGGAGAAGCTGATGCTCAACGATGCCGCCCTGGTGTACGAACCGGAGACGTCTGCCGCGCTGGGCTTCGGCTTCCGCGTCGGATTCCTGGGCCTGCTGCACCTGGAAATCACCCGTGAGCGGCTCGAGCGCGAATACAACCTGGACCTGATTTCCACCGCCCCCAACGTGGAATACGAGGTCACGCTGGAGGACAAGAAGGTCGTCCACGTGACGAACCCCAGCGAATACCCCACCGGCAAGATCGCGGAGGTCCGCGAACCGATGGTCGCCGCCACGATCCTGGCGCCCAACGAATTTGTCGGCGCCATCATGGAGCTCTGCCAGAGCCGGCGCGGCGTCATGGGCGGCATGGACTACCTCTCCGAGGACCGGGTGGAAATCCGCTACCGCCTGCCGCTGGCCGAAATCGTCTTCGACTTCTTCGACATCCTCAAGTCCAAGACCCGCGGCTACGGCTCGCTGGACTGGAAGGCCGACGGCGACCAGGTGGCCGACCTGGTCAAGGTCGATATCATGCTCCAGGGCGAACAAGTGGATGCCTTCTCCGCCATCACGCACCGTGACAAGGCCTATGCCTACGGCGTGATGATGACCGGCAAGCTGCGCGAACTTATCCCGCGGCAGCAGTTCGAGGTGCCCATCCAGGCCGCCATCGGCTCCAGGATCATCGCCCGGGAAAGCATCCGGGCCATCCGCAAGGACGTGCTCGCCAAGTGCTACGGCGGTGACATCACCCGAAAGCGCAAACTGCTGGAAAAGCAGAAGGAAGGCAAGAAGCGCATGAAGATGGTGGGCCGTGTTGAGGTCCCGCAGGAAGCCTTCATCGCCGCCCTCACCACGGACGAGTCCAAGGACAAGGCCAAGAAGTAGCGGTGCCAGTGACGACTGTCCCTCCGCAGGCGGGTCCGCACCGTGCCTAGCGCCCTTCCGCTGGGTGACCCGGCGCCACCGGACGGGCTGCTCCCGGCCCAGGCACGGGACGGCGCCCCGGACCGGGCCTTCGGACTGTATGTGCACATTCCGTTCTGTGCCGTGCGCTGCGGGTACTGCGACTTCAACACCTACACGGCCACGGAACTCGGCGGCGGGGCCTCCCAGGACGCCTACGCCGGCACCGCTATCGCGGAAGTGGACTTCGCAGCGGCGGCCCTGCAGAACAGCGGCCTGCCGGCACGCCCGCTCAGCACGGTCTTTTTCGGCGGCGGAACACCCACCCTGCTCCCCGCCGCGGACCTGGCCGGCATCCTCACGAAGGCGATCGGGGCCTGGGGCCTGGAGGCCGGCGCCGAGGTCACCACCGAGGCGAACCCGGACTCCGTCACCCCCGATTCCCTGCAGCTGCTGGCCGACGCCGGCTTCACCCGCGTGTCCTTTGGCATGCAGTCGGCGGTGCCGCACGTCCTGAAAGTGCTGGACCGCACCCACACCCCCAGCCGGGTGCCCCAGGCGGTCCAGTGGGCCCGGGAGGCTGGCCTCGCCGTCAGTCTCGACCTGATCTACGGAACGCCGGGGGAGTCGCTGGCCGACTGGCGCTGCTCGCTGGAGACGGCACTGTCCTACGGACCGGACCACATCAGCGCCTACGCGCTGATTGTCGAGGAGGGCACCAAGCTGGCCGCGCAGATCCGCCGTGGCGAAGTGCCGGGAATCGACGACGACGACCATGCCGCCAAATACGAACTCGCCGACGAACTGATTTCGGCCGGCGGGCTCTCCTGGTACGAGGTCAGCAACTGGTCCCGCACCCCGGAACAGGCCTGCCGCCATAACCTCGCCTACTGGCGGGGGGATGACTGGTGGGGGATCGGCCCGGGCGCGCACTCACACGTCGGCGGTGTGCGCTGGTGGAACGTCAAGCACCCCACCGCGTATGCCAACCGTCTCGGGTCCGGACTCTCGCCCGCCGCCGGCCGGGAAACGCTCGATTCGGCGACCCGCAACGTGGAGCGCGTGATGCTCGAGGCCCGGCTGAACTCCGGGCTGGAGATCGCAAGCCTGGGCGGACTGGGTGACACCGGCCGGCACGCCGTTGCCGGGCTTATCGCCGACGGCCTCGTGGATCCCGTGGCGGCCTTCCATGGCAGCCTCGTCCTGACGCTCAAGGGCCGGCTGCTCGCCGACGCCGTGGTCCGCAGGATCCTGCCGGACTGACCCGGGAAGGGCCGGACTGCTGCCTACTTGATCCAGCGGAGGTTGAACTCGTAACGGTACGGCTGGCCGCGGTTGACGTGGATGCCGGCCGCGACCGAGAAGCACGTCACGGCAATCCAGATGACCGTGGCCAGGACCGCGAAGATGTTGCCCACCACCGGGACGAAGACCAGCAGGTTGCACACCACGGCAGCAATGGTGGGGGGCAGTGTGAAGTTGAGGGCTTCCTTGGACTCCTGCGCCGTGAACGGGCCGCGGTCCTTGAAAATCAGGTAGATCAGCAGCGCGGGAACGCAGCCCAGGATGCCGCCGAAGTGGGACAGTGTGGCCCACTGCCGGTCCTCGTTTGCCGTCAGCGGCAGCGCATTTGCGGGAACGCCGTGGTACGGGGGCTGGCCATGGCCGGCCTGGTTGCCAGTGTGTTCGCGTGCGTCATCTGCCACGGTGTCGTCCTTCGGATTGCGGTGGTGCCTTGGTGCCTGGGGGTGCCAGGGCTGCGCCGGGAGCGTAGCCGTCATACCAAGAATACTTGCTCGGGCGCGGATTCACGGATTGGCCCGCTGGCAGGGGCGCGCGGCGGGGCTCCTCAGGGAACGGTGAGGAAGTCAATGACCTCCTCCACCCGGCCCAGCAGGGAGGGTTCCAGGTCGGCGTAGCTCCGGACCGCGCCAAGGAGCTTCTGCCAGCCCAGGCCGATGTCCTCCTTGGTGCTGTGTGGCCAGCCGAAGGCCATCAGGATGCCCGTCTTCCAATCCACGCCGCGGGGGATCACCGGCCACTTCTCAATTCCCAGTACGGCCGGGCGGATCGCCTGCCAGACGTCGACATAGGGGTGGCCCACAATCAGGACGTTGCCGGCCGCGCCAGGGGACGCCATCACAGCCTCGGCGATCCGGGATTCCTTGGAATCCGGAACCAGGTGGTCCACCAGTACACCGAGCCGGCGCCCCGGCCCGGGCCGGAAGGCGGCCACGGCTCCGGCCAGGTCGTCGATGCCGTGCAGCGGCTCGACGACGATGCCCTCCACCCTGAGATCGTCACCCCAGACCTTTTCGACGAGTTCGGCGTCGTGCTTGCCCTCCACCCAGATCCGGCTCGCTTTGGCCACCTGGGCGCGCTGGCCGGCCACCCGGACAGAGCCGGAGGCGGTTCTGGTGCCTGCGGCCGCTGGGCCGGTTGCGGCGGCACGGGGCACCGGCGGCATCAGCCGGATCGGCTGTCCCTCCAGCAGGAAGCCGAAGCCGAGGCGGAAGGACCGGGACTTGCCGCGGCGGTCTTCGAGGGCAACGACGTGCATGCCGCCGGACTTCTCGACCCGGGTGACGGCGCCCACCCAGCCGGACTGCACGTCTTCGAGGACCATTCCGCGCTCCACCGGCACTTCAGGCAGTTGGGTTTTGGCGGGGGCGGACAGGTCCTGGGGGCCCCAATTCTGGTACGACATGGGTTACACACTGCTTTGCGCTCGGTTTGCTTCGGCGGGCTGTGCCCGAAAACACCCGCCCCGGGAGGAACACCCGGAGCGGATTCAATGCTAACAATGCGGCGACTCATATTAGACTGGTTAGCACTTGGGCATGGCGAGTGCTAATCAACATGTCCTTGTGCCAGGACAGTGTCCGGCGCGGCCGGCGAACGGCGGCACCGGATGCGGGACAGTCGATTGGAGGTGGAGCGTGAGCGAACCACGCAAGCTCGAAGTGCTGCGCGCCATCGTGGAGGACTACGTCCATTCACGGGAACCCGTCGGCTCCAAAGCCCTCGTGGAGCGGCACCACCTCGGGGTGTCCAGTGCCACGATCCGCAATGACATGGCGGCCCTGGAAGACGAGGGCCTCATCACGGCGCCGCACACCAGCGCCGGGCGCATCCCCACGGACAAGGGCTACCGGCTCTTCGTGGACCAGATTTCGGCGGTCAAGCCGCTCTCACCCGCGGAACGCCGCGCCATCCAGGCACTGCTCGAGGGCTCCGAGGACCTCGACGACGTCCTGGACCGGACCGTGCGGCTGCTCTCGCAGCTGACCAACCAGGTCGCCGTCGTGCAGTACCCCCACCTCAGCCGGGCCAAGGTGCGGCACATTGAATTCGTCCTGCTGGCACCCCGCAAAGTGCTTGCAGTGCTGATCGCGGACACCGGGAAGGTGGAACAGCGGGTCATTGACGCCGGTCAGGATCTCTCCGACGAGGTCCTGTCCGAACTGCGCACACGGTTCCTCGGCAGCCTCACCGGCACCCCGCTGAACCTGCTGCCGCAGAGCCTGCAGTCCGTCATCCTCGGCTGCCCGCCGGCGCGGCGCAGCGCCGCCCAGGCGCTGGCCCGCGGCCTTGAGGCACTGGCCACCAGCAGCCGTGAAGAGCGTATGGTCATGGCCGGAACCGCCAACCTGGCCCGCTCCAACGTCGACTTCCCGCTCAGCATCGGCCCGGTGCTGGAAGCCCTCGAGGAGCAGGTGGTTATGCTCCGCCTGCTGAGCGACATGGCCGAGGACCCGCGGGGCGTGACGGTCAGCATCGGCCGGGAAAACCCCTATGACGGCCTTGCGGAGGCCTCGGTGGTGGCCACCGGCTACGGCCCCGACGCGACGGCGAAAGTCGGAGTGCTGGGCCCCACCCGGATGGACTACCCGACCACCATGGCCGCCGTCCGGGCCGTGGCCCGCTACCTCTCGCGGATTCTCGGCCCCTGACGAACCCCGTCCACCCGGCCGGCCCGACGGGCCGGCACCAGACTTCTTGCCCCTAACAGGCAGTGCCCCACCGGCAGTACAAATAAGGAAGAGATACAAATTTTGAGCAGCCATTACGACGTTCTGGGAGTCTCCCGCGAAGCTACCGGAGAAGAGATCAAGAAGGCCTACCGCAAGCTGGCGCGGACACTCCACCCGGACGTGAACCCCGGGGACGACGCCTCGGACCGGTTCAAGGCCGTCACCCACGCCTACGAGGTGCTGTCCGACCCGCAGAAGCGCCGGATCTACGACACCACCGGCAACGAGAACGGCACCGACAACGGCTTCGGCGGCGGCAGCTACGCCGGGCAGGGCTTCGCGTTCCAGGACATTTTCGAGACGTTCTTCGGCGCCGGCGGCCAGGCCGGACCTCCCTCCCGGGTCCGCCGCGGCCAGGACGCCCTGATCAGCGTCCGGATCGAGCTGCGCGACGCGGTGTTCGGCGTCAACAGGAAACTCGAAGTGGACACGGCCGTCACCTGCCCCACCTGCGAGGG